>NZ_MUGV01000059.1:0-770 GCF_002217275.1 Flavobacterium frigidimaris | reverse complement strand
TTTTTTGTTTATATTTACTTTTGTAAAAATTAAACCTTATAAGCGAATTTAAGCAGTTAATACAAATGGAACAAAATAGAGAATGGTCAATAGATGAAATTCAAAAAATTTGGCAATTGGCTTCAAAATTACATGATGGGCAAAAATATGGAGGTCATAATGACGGTGAAAAAGTGGAATACATAAATCATATTGGAAGTGTTGTCTTTGAAATTTTTAACGCTATCCAATCAACAGAAAATATCAATTCAGATTTAGCTATAAAATGTGCAATCCTTCATGATATTATTGAGGATACAACATTGACTTATGAAAGTGTAAATAACCTTTTTGGTCATGAAGTGGCATGCGGCGTACTTGCGCTCACTAAAAATGATAAAATTGAGGGACAGACTGAAAAAATGATAGATAGTTTAAAAAGAATTAAAGAACAGCCTGTTGAAATTTGGGCCGTTAAATTGGCAGACCGAATTACAAATTTGTATGAACCACCATACTACTGGAATGACGAAAAGAAATTGAAGTATATTGAAGAAGCTAAAATGATTCTTAAAGAATTAAAAGACGGAAATAAATATTTAGCCGAACGCCTTGAAATTAAAATTAAAAATTATTATAATTTCCTGAGTACATCAAACAATTAATTTCATAAAAATAATTAATAAATCTTCTTAATTACTTTCAAACTTGATGTTTTTAAAGTTTACAAATTAAAATTATTTCGTAAAAACCTTCAATTATTTGGTTAGATATTTGAATGCTTCCCGCTA
>NZ_MUGV01000058.1:0-6537 GCF_002217275.1 Flavobacterium frigidimaris | reverse complement strand
GTAACAATAACACAACCGGCATCTTTGGTTTCAGCTGCAGTAAATACTAAAACTGATGTAAGTTGTAAAGGTGATGCAACAGGATCGGCAACAGCTTCTGCAACTGGCGGAACTCCTTCTTATTCTTATTCATGGAATACTAATCCCATTCAAACTTCGGCAACAGCCATAAATCTTAGTTTGGGAACTTATATTGTAACAGTAACCGATTCAAATGGGTGTACTGATACTGAATCAGTAGTAATTAATGAGCCGGGAGCCTCATTAACATGTTCTATTACACAAAATAAAGCGGTTACATCAAATGGATTAAGTGATGGTGAAGCAACAGTAACAGCACTTGGCGGAAATGGAAACTACACCTATCTATGGGACAATCAAGAGATTACCCAAAAAGCAATAGCACTAAGTGCCGGATCACATTCTGTTACTGTTACAGACGCTAAAGTATGTAAAACCACATGTACTATTATCATTTCAGAACCAAATGTTTTATCATGTAGCATTACGCAGGATCAACCTGCAAAATGTTATGGAGATAATAATGGTAAAGCGACTGTAACTGCAATTGGAGGAAATGGAGACTACACTTATCTTTGGGACAACAATGAAACAACTGCTCAGGCCATTGCTTTAACTGCTGGCTTACATAATGTAACTGTAACTGATAAATTAGGTTATAAAACAACTTGTAATGTAACAATCGGACAACCACAAGCTGCTCTAATTGCCGCTATTAATACAAAAACAGATGTAAATTGTAAAGGTGGAGCAACTGGATCAGCAACGGCTTCGGCTACTGGTGGAAATGCTTCTTACACTTATTCCTGGAATACAAGTCCTGTCCAAAATTCGGCTATAGCCATAAATCTAATCGCAGGAACTTATATCGTAACCGTTACCGATTCAAAAGGATGTACTGATACTGAATCTGTATTAATTACTGAACCTCAATTAGTCTTAACAGCTGCGATAGATACTAAAACAGATGTAAACTGTAAAGGCGATGCAACAGGATCAGCAACAGCTTCTGCAACTGGAGGAACTGTCGGCTACACCTATTCCTGGAACACAAATCCGGTTCAAAATTCGGCTACGGCCACAAACCTTATTGCGGGAACTTATATTGTAACCGTTACCGACTCAAAAGGATGTACTGACACCGAATCAGTAGTAATTTCGCAACCAACAAATCCTTTAACTGCGGCTATAAATACCACAACGGACGTAAATTGCAAAGGTGACGCAACAGGATCAGCAACAGCTTCTGCCACTGGAGGAACTGTCGGTTACACCTATTCATGGAACACAAATCCGGTTCAAAATTCGGCTACAGCCACAAACCTTATTGCGGGAACATATATTGTAACCGTCACCGATTCAAAAGGATGTACTGATACTGAAACAGTAGTGATTGCTGAACCTGCAAATCCTTTAATTGCTTCCGTTACTACCAAAAAGGACGTAAATTGTAAAGGTGACGCAACAGGATCAGCAACAGCTTCTGCAACTGGAGGAACTGTAAGCTACACCTATTCCTGGAACACAAATCCGGTTCAAAATTCGGCTACAGCCACAAACCTTACTTCGGGAACTTATATTGTAACCGTTACCGACTCAAAAGGATGTACTGATACTGAAACAGTAGTGATTGCTGAACCTGCAAATGCTTTGACTGCAACAACTTCGCAAACTAACGTAGGTTGTGGAGGTGCTGCTACAGGAACTGCTACCGTAACTGCTTCTGGAGGAACTCCTAATTACACTTATCTATGGTCACCTTCAGGTGGAACAGCTGCTACTGCTAACGGCCTTGTTGCAGGAACTTATACAGTGAAAATAACTGATTCAAAACAATGTACAGTAACAAAAACAGTAACCATTCTTGATGGAGATTCAGTTAAACCTATAATTGATCCGTTACCTGTAACCTCAACAATTAATTGTCCTGCTGAGCCTATTTTTGCACAGGCCACTGCAACAGATAATAATGGTACTGTTTCTTCTTTAACTTACGTAGATTCAACTACACCTGGAAATTGTACTGGAGCTTATACCAAAACAAGAACCTGGACAGCAAAAGATGCTTGCGGAAATGTTTCTTTGCCAATAAGTCAAACTATTATTGTGCAAGATACTACTGCTCCAACATGGACAACAGTAGCCTCTTCTTTAGATAAAACAGTAGAATGCAGTAATTCACAAGCTTTGACAGCCGCGCAAGCCTTATTCCCAATTGCAAATGATGCTTGCGATTCCGATGTTACCAATATTGTAAAAGTAAGCGGTCAGTTTGTAGCTTCTCAAACATGTTCAAATGCCGGAACTTACACTAATACATGGACGGTAAAAGACAATTGCGGAAATACATCTGATACTTTTACTCAGGTAATTACTATTCAGGATACCACTGCTCCAATATTTACTGGTGATCTTCCACAAAATAGTACAGTGTCATGTGATGCAGTTCCGGAACCAGCTACCATACAAGTTTCTGATAACTGTAATGGCGATTTACCAATCGTATTCTCTGAAATCAAAAGTGATATTCAAAATGGCTGTAGTACCAACTATACTCTTACCCGTAAATGGACTACAAGCGATTGTGGCGGAAACCAGGCTTCTTATACTCAAATTATAAAAGTAGAAGATACAACAGCTCCAAAAGGAACTGCTCCGGCAGATGTTGCTAATTTGCAAAGTATAGCTGATATTCCTGTGGGAAGTCCTGCTGATATTACCGATGCAGCAGATAATTGCAGCACAAATGTAACTATTACAGTAAGCGACTCTCATAATGAAGGAAGTGGTTGCGAAGGAAATGCCTATATTCTAACCAGAACCTATACTTTAACAGATTGTGCCGGTAATAAAACCGAATTAGTACAAACTTTCACTGTAGAAAATAAAGTTTCTGTATCTGGTATAGCTTCAAATGTAACTTGTTTTGGAGGAAACGATGGATCAATCTTAGTGACTAATAGTCCGGGATCGACTGTTGTTATAACAAATGCAAATAATGAAGTGGTAGGAAATACGAATCTGCCAGCAGGAACCTACACACTTACAGCCACATCTTCTGTAAATAGTGGAAATCAAACTTGTACAGCTACGGCTACAGTGACCATTACTCAGCCAACTTATACTATTAAAATCTCAGGACAAGTTATAAATATAGACACTAACACTCCTATTGCTAATGTACCAATAACATTGATTCCACAAGGAACAACTCCCGGACCAATATTATTCCGTTTAACAGGAGCAGATGGAATGTACAGTTTCTCAGGTATGGTTGCCGGAAGTTATTTGGTTCAGGTTCAAGATGCGAATTTAAATAGTGCATATCAATTGTATCCTGTTAATTCTAGTTTATTCTTTACTACTCTTGAAGACTGTAAACTTCAGGTTCATAACTTCGAATATGGAAAATCAACACTTCCTGTGTTAGGAGATTATGTTTGGTATGATACAAATGGAAATGGAATTCAGGACGAATGGTATGATGCTAATAATGACGGTATTGTAACAAAAAACATTCCGGATAGTGATGGTGCTATTGACTATAGTCTATGGGAATGGATTGATTTTAATGGTGACGGAAGTTATACAGGTCCACTAAATGCCGGTGAATTAAATGCCGGTGGTTTTGGAAATGCATTGAGTTCAAACATTTTTATTGATGGTCCAAACGGATATCATGATGATGTAATTATAGGAATTCAGGGATTCTGGAGAAACAGACCAGATTCTCCAAGTCCTTATGGCCAATATAATGTAAAATTGGTTCGAGATGCCAACTTAGATGCAGTTGGAGCTGCTTTAGGAGCCACTGGTTTAGTAAAAGTACTTCCATCTGTTACAGCTAAAAAAATCACCTCTAAAACTGGTAAAATACAATTGCACACCGTTTGCCAAACCACAACTGATGGTGGATATATAGTAAATGTAACACCAGATGACTTAGTTCATTTAGATATTGATTTTGGTGTAAATTGTAAAGAATTCAGAGATATTGTTGCCAATGATGATAGTGCCGGTCCAATAGCCGGGGTAAATCATACAACAACCAATGTATTGAATGTACTGCCAAATGACACAATTGAAGGTGTGGTTGTAAAAGCTTCAGATGTAATAATTACAACTGTAACACCAAATGCGTTTTTACAATTAAATCCTGACGGTTCAGTAGATGTTTTACCAAATGCTCCTGTTGGAACATTAACAATGGTTTACCAAATTTGCGAGGCAGATCAAAGTTCGAATTGCGATACTGCAACGGTAACCGTTACTATTGAAGCTCCTGTAATGACAGTAACGGCAACATCAGTTTGTATTAACGATGTACCTTATGTAGATTATGTAGTAACACCTGGAAATTTCACTCCGGTAAACGGTGTAACAATTGCATGGGCTGACAGCAGTAACAAAGTTATTACTACTATGAATAACTTACCCTTAGCCGGACGCATATTGTGGCCTGGTGCTGTAGTTGATCAGGCAGGAAATGGCGTAGACTGGCCAGGATGGGTATTCCAAAATAATCAATGGATTCAAGCACCTGATGGTTTTGAAACGTTACGACCTACTGCGACTTTAACAATATCTGTTAATCCATCACAAACTATAGTAGTAAATTATCCACCTGCCGATCCTTATTGTATTGCCAGACCAACATTTACTATTCTGGCCAATGATGATACTGCTGGTCCTATAAGTGGTAATACCGGAGGAACAAACGTAATCAATGTTTATACAAATGATACATTAAATAGCAACCCGTTTAATCCAACGGATGTTACACTTACAACAGTGACACCGGATCCAAAAGGAGTTTTAACATTAAATCCGGATGGTTCAATAAATGTGGCTGCAAATTCTCCTACCGGAGCGTATGTACTAACATACCAAATTTGTGAAAAAGCTGATTTTGGAAACTGTGATACCGCTACAGTAACCATTAATGTGGTCAATACGCCTCCTGCTCCACCTGCAGTTAATGCGCTGGCAGATACTTATAGTGTTGCTTGTAACGGCTACGGGAATATAGGAAATGTTTTAAGTAATGATACGATAGATCTTGGACCTGCCTTAATAAGTGCATTAAACTTTACATTATTACCTTCTACTAAGGGAAATCCAGGAATTACCGTTGATGGATCAGGAAACGTAAATGTGGCTACTACGACTCCTCCAGGAACATATAATTATGATTATCAAATATGTCTTAAAAATTATCCTGACGTTTGTACTACCAGAACAATAACAATTACTGTTGTTCCAAATATAACGAACATTACAAGTCAGGCTTGTACCGATGATTCTACACTTGTTGATTTGATGACTTTGCTACCGGAAAATGCACCAAGAAACGGAACGTGGATAGACACAAATAGTAGTAATGCATTACAAGGAAGTGTTCTTAATCCTCGTGGTCTTCCTTTAGGTAATTATGTATTTGAATATAAAATTGCTGATCAGAGTTGTCCGAGAAGTGTATTGCTTTCTATGGAAATAAATGATGACTGTAAAGTATTAGCGTGTACAAATATTGTAGTACACAATGCTTTCTCTCCTAATGGCGATGGAATAAATGATGTGTTTACAATTGATGGTATTGACGAGACAACCTGCTATCCTGAAAATACAGTTGAAATTTACAACCGTTGGGGAATACTGGTATTTGAAACTTCTAATTACAACAATACATCCAATGCATTCGACGGAACGTCCAGAGGAAGAACCACTGTCAATAAATCTGATGGTTTACCAACTGGAACATATTTTTACATTGTGAATTATAAATCTTTAGATGGAAACAATGTAATGCAATCTAACAAAAGGGATGGTTATCTCTATCTGTCAAAATAAAGATAACGATTATGTAGCTCACTATAAACAACTACTTTATAGTGAATTACATAATATTTAATAAAAAAATCCTTATTTTTGAGTAAGCGAATGTATTGACTTTTATTCTTAGAAGTTCCATTAATAAAAATCGATAGTAATAATAAATAATAAAATATCTACTATGAGAACAAAATTATTTTCCTTCGTCATAATGTTTGTTACAATTACAGGTTTTGCACAGCAGGACGCCCAATTTACACAATACATGTACAACACTATAAATATTAACCCTGCATATGCAGGTTCTCGTGGAGCTTTAAGTGTTTTTGGTTTATACCGTACACAGTGGGTTGGACTTGATGGAGCTCCTGAAACCAGCAGTTTTTCAATCAATACCCCCATAAACAATAGTAACCTGGGAATTGGGGCTTCGCTTGTAAATGATAAAATCGGGCCAACTAATGAGAACAATATCTCCGTTGACCTTTCTTATACGATTCAGACATCGGCAAATTTCAAACTTTCTTTTGGTATTAAAGGAACGGCCAATATCTTCAATCTGGATGTAAGCAAACTGAATCCCGAAATTGCAGGAGATCCACAATTTCAGGATCTGGACAATAAATTTTCGCCAAATGTGGGAGCTGGAGTTTACTGGCATTCTGATAAAGCATACATTGGTTT
>NZ_MUGV01000057.1:0-906 GCF_002217275.1 Flavobacterium frigidimaris | reverse complement strand
CTAACGTTCTGGCGCTTAGCGAGGTTGGGGAATAAAGAAGCGAGATTTTTCGGTTAAACACAAATTTTCCAAACACAAAACCATCTTTCCATTAAACCTAAAACCCCAATCTCGCCAAACGGTTGTTAGCAACTGTTATTTTCTTTTTTCTATTGGGTTGAAATTAATAAATCTATCTAAACTTTCAGGCTCATCTTTAATATTTTCAATTTCTATCCATTTACCATTTGGATCGCGAATTTCCGCAATAATTCTTCCATCCCTTTGGTCAACATTTGCAAATTCTCTTAAGGTGTCTTTTTCGATTTTTAGGAAATAAGTTGTCTGTCCTCCAGTTAGTATACAAGCATCGATGCAGTCGAGTTTTTTATTATACATTAAGTTTGGATAACTTTCTGAGTTTTTTATCCAATTCAAAGATTTAGTTTTAGGAGAATAAAGAATTAGTGTCTGGACGATGTTTCCACCTCTAGCTGCCATTCCAGTTGTGAAGATAATGTCTTTGAAATTATCATTGTTAAAATCTTTAACTTCAGTTTCTAAGTCATTAATTCTGACCGCTTCCAAAATTAAACTATCCTTTAATTTCCATTGATTTTTCCTTTTTTCATAAAGATAAACTTTGGCAATTGTATTTTCTTCCGTTCCAATTTTATAAACTTTAATTTTATTTTTTTGTCTTTCGCCAAAATTTATTGAATCTGCAAAAAACTCAAGTGTATCAACAATTACTAATTTTTCAGTTTTACTCTTTTGAAGTATTTTAGTTTCGGTTTTATTACTACAACTAATAATTAAAAGTATAGTTGTCAAATAGATTATGTTTTTCATAATAGTTGCTAACGTTCTCGCGCTACAGCGGGTTTGGGACTAAATTAAGCCCATTCTTCGGATTTGCAAAATCAT
>NZ_MUGV01000056.1:0-14963 GCF_002217275.1 Flavobacterium frigidimaris | reverse complement strand
TTTCACTACATTATTCGATTGTAGTAAAAAAAGATCTTTAAATTTAGAAATAAGAAAAAAAATAGTTTTATGATTATGATTTATAAAAAAAAAGCGTGTTTTTCAATTTTGGTTTTTATACTCAGTTTTTTGAATATACAGGCACAAGAATCTACCTTTCAAAAACAGGGAAATAACATTACTTATTCCCTAAAAGAAGGAAAATTGCAAGTCGTAGTTTGCAGTGAAAACATTATGCAAGTAAAGTACACACTTGCGGATAAATTTGATACAAAAGAAAGTTTAATAATTGAAGAAAAAGCTTTTTCTAAAGTTCCATTTGAGGTCAAGGAAAATTTAACTGAAATTACGATTACAGCCAAAAAAATTACGGCAAAAATCAATAAAAAAACGGGAGCAGTTGCATTTTTTGATTTGCAAGGCAAACCCATACTTAAAGAAGTTGCCACTGGTGGAAAAACTATTTCTCCAAATAGTTTTGAAGGATTTCAAACGCAATCGATTTCTCAAAAATTTGAATCTCCTTCAGACGAAGCTATTTATGGATTAGGTCAGCATCAAGATCGAATGTTGAATATTAAAGGACAAGATCTAGATTTATACCAGCATAATACTGAAGTGTATATGCCATTCTTTGTGTCAACAAAAGGTTATGGACTTTTATGGAACAATTATTCACACACAAAATTTGGAAATCCTGATGAAATTAAAGCAATTCCTGCTGATAAATTGTTTGATAAAAATCAAAAATCAGGTGGTTTAGATGTAGCATTTTTTAATGACAGTGAATTTAAAGAAAAGGCGGATAATGCTAAAACTACTACTACCAAATTAATAATTGAAAAAGACAATCCAATAAAAGGAGCTCGATATACAGGATATATTTTAGCAGATAAAACAGGTGAATATGCGTTCTACAGTTATTCTGATGGAACTTTAAGATTAAAAATAAACGATGTTTTAGTTTTAGACAATTGGGCGCCTTATGCCAATGCTCGTGACAGGAACGTTATCAATTTAGAAAAAGGAAAAAAATATAAAATTGAAATAGAATGGCAGCGCTATCATAAAAATAATTCTTTACAATTAAAATGGAGAGAACCTCATGCTGAAAACGAAACTGCTTTGTGGTCTGCCGCCGGAAAAGAAATTAATTATTTTGTAATTGCGGGTGAAAGTATGGATACTTTAATTTCAGGTTATAGAACTTTGACCGGAAAAGCTACTATTTTACCAAAATGGGCAATGGGATTTTGGCAATGTAAGGAACGCTACAAAACTCAAGATGAAATATTAAATGTGGTTCGTGAATTTCGAAAAAGAAAAATTCCACTAGATATTATTGTTCAAGATTGGCAGTATTGGAAAGAAGACCAATGGGGCTCTGCTACTTTCGAGCCTTCTCGTTATCCTAATCCAACTGCGATGATTGATACATTACATCAAGAGTTAAATACCAAATTTATGGTTTCTGTTTGGGGAAAATTTTATAGAAATAGCGATAATTTTAGAGAATTAAATGAAGCAGGTTTCTTGTATCCAAAACCATTGGCAGAAAATTTAGTAGATTTCTTGGGTTATAATTTTTCTTATTATGATGCGTTTAATCCTGCTGCCAGAAAAATGTATTGGGAACAATTAAATGAAAAGTTATACAGTAAAGGCGCAGATGCTTGGTGGATGGATGCCTCTGAGCCAGAAATGCCAGACCACGGAGCAACACCTGAAAATATGGCGCATTTTATGAATCCTACTTTTAACGGAACTGGATTTGCAAATCTAAATGCCTATCCTTTACAACATACTAAAGCAGTTTTTGAAGGGCAAATGGGAGAAAGTCCCGAGAAGCGTGTTACTATTTTAACACGTTCTGCATTTGCAGGACAACAAAAATATTCAACCATTGTTTGGTCAGGCGATATCGCTGGAGAATGGAATAATCTAAAAGCTTCGATTCCTGCGGGATTAAGTTTTTCAATGTCAGGGATGCCTTATTGGACCACAGATACTGGTGGGTTTTGGGTAAAGTACAAAGGTGGAAATCAGAATCCAGAATACCGTGAATTATATACCAGATGGTATCAATTCAGTGCCTTTTGTCCAATTTTTAGAGCGCACGGTTCTAATACGGAACGTGAAATATGGCATTTTGGCGATGAAAATTCTGAAACGTATAAAACTCAGTTGAAATTCAATAAATTGCATTACCGTTTAATGCCGTACATCTATACTTTAAACGGAATGGTAAACACGAATGATTATACCATGATGCGTGCTTTGGTGATGGATTTTCCAAACGATACCAAAGTATTCAATATTGACAATCAATACATGTTTGGACCTTCGATATTAGTTTGCCCTGTTACTGATGAAGCGGCGACAAAACGTGAAATTTACCTACCAAAAGGTGCAACATGGGTTAATTTCTGGACGGGTGAAACATTACAAGGTGGTCAAACAATCATGACACCAGCACCATTAGACCAATTGCCATTGTTTATAAAAGCAGGATCAATCGTTCCGTTTGGACCAGATTTACAATACGCTTTAGAAAAAAATGCTGATCCTATTGAATTAAGAATTTATACAGGTGCAAATGGTTCTTTCTCTTTATACGAAGATGAAAACACCAACAATAATTACCTAAAAGGAAAATCAAGCACCATTAAATTTGAATGGAACGAAATAAACAAAACCCTTACAATTGGAGATAGAGAAGGTGATTTTGACGGTATGTTGAAAGACAGAATTTTTAATATTGTATTCGTTTCAAAAAATCAAGGGATAGGTGAATTAGCTAGTGCAAAAATTGACAAAACAGTAAAATATACTGGGAAATCAATCACCATTAAAAATTAAATATAAAGAATAAGCAAAGTATTGCGCAGAAAATAATTCCGTTTTATTTCTGTGGTATTCCATTTCGTCACTGGTATTCTACATTATATAATACGGCATTATACAATTCTTATTCAGGGTTTAACCAATAAATAAAAACATCAACTTATGAAAACTAAATTCTTAAAAACTACACTAATCGCAACATTGTGTTTCCTATTTATGGCTTGTAATGCGCAAAAAAACTACATAAAAGTAGATGGAACTCACTTCACATTAAACAACAAAACACTCCATTTTGTAGGAACTAATTTTTGGTACGGAGCCTATTTAGGTGCTGACGCCGAGTATGGTAATAGAGCGCGTTTGCTTCGGGAATTAGACCAACTGCAAAAAAATGGTATTACTAATTTACGTGTCGTTGCTGCTTCAGAAGAGTCTGATTACGGACTTCCATTAAGTCCACCTTTTCAATATAAAAATGGTACTTATAATGAAACATTACTAAAAGGGCTTGACTTTTTATTGGTAGAAATGGGTAAGCGTAATTTACATGCCGTAATGGTTTTGAATAACAATTGGGATTGGTCTGGCGGAATGGGACAATACGTTTCTTGGATTAACAATACTCCTGTTATAGACCCTTCGGTTAATAAAAATCAAACTTGGAATGATTATTTAAAATCTGCAGGTAAGTTTTATGAGTTGCAACAGGCTCAAGATATCTACAGAAAGTACATTAAAATGATTGTGAATCGTACCAATACTTTTTCTAATAAAGCCTACAATAATGACCCAACAATTATGTCATGGGAATTGGCAAATGAGCCGCGTCCTTCAGTAGATGGAGATAAAGATGAAAAAATGAAAATTTTCACCAAATGGGTTGATGAAACAGCAGGTTATATCAAGTTAATGGCACCCAAACAATTGGTTACAACAGGTAGTGAAGGAAGTCAAGGAACACTAAATAGTTTAGAATTTACTTATCAAGCTCACAACACTAAAAACATTGATTACGTTACTTTTCACATGTGGCCAAAAAACTGGGCTTGGTACAAAGCCGAATCACCAGATATGGAAAATGCAAAGAAAAAAACGGCAGCTTATTTTGACGAACATTTGGCTCTTGCAAAAAAACTAAATAAACCAATTGTTATGGAAGAATTTGGTTTTGTTAGAGATGGAGAGAAATTTTCGCCCGATAGTCCAACTACTGCGAGAGATGAATACTACATATTTGTTTTGGAACTTTTAAAACATTCTGTAGAAACAGATGGAAGTTTGGGAGGATTAAACTTTTGGGGATGGGGCGGAGAAGGTCGTGCACAACAAAAAGATTATAGGTGGAAAAAAGGAGATATGTCTTTTACTGCAGATCCATACAGTGAAGCGCAAGGATTGAATTCAATTTATAATACGGATAAAAGCACTTTAAAAATTATTTCTAAATATTCTAAAGAAATAGATAAGAGATAAATCAAGTTAAGTTTTGCAATAAAGGATCAAAAGGATCCTGATTTTTCTGACTACAAAGACGTAACAGGAGATCATCCTGCGCTTTTGGGGCAAGACTTTAATTATTATATTACAAAAGGTCCCGTTGATAGAGCACGTCATGCAAAAGCAGCAAAATTTATTTATAAAGAAGACGGTGTTTTTACCTTTGATTTTCACATGTATAGTAAATACCACGAAAGTTTTATTTACGAAGAATCGGATAAATATTTAATGCATAATATAGCAGAAGGTATTAATGATCAACAAGAAGTAACTTGGTTTAACAACCAACTTCAGGATGCAGTTGATATTCTTAAAGAATTAAAAATCCCTGTTGTTGTGAGTTTGTTTCACGAAATGAATGGCAATTGGTTTTGGTGGGGAAACAGGGCAGAAGGTGGAAAAGAAGCGTATATAAAATTGTACCAATATACAGTGAATTATATAAAAGCTAGAACGGATTATGCGCTTTTTGCCTGGTCGCCAAACTATCCTTTTGATAGTGGCAATTATCCAGGCATTAATTATTCCCCTGGCGATGATTTTGTTGATGTTGTAGGAGTCGATTATTATGACGCAGGATCATCAAAAGGAAAATCATTTGAATCTTTGGTGCACGACGTAACTGCTGTAAGTGATTTTTCTTTAAGACACAATAAAACTCCAGTTTTAGCAGAAATAGGGAATCGTTTTGATAGACCAAATGATAAACCAAATTGGTGGATTGAAGTCAATCAACATTTACAGGATAGTGATCATGGTTTTAAATTGCTTATATTTTGACTTAGATAAACAAACCTTGGAGTGGTGGTGAAACCAAGCAACCTTATATTGCTTATTCTGGCATTTCTGCTGAAGCAAAAAAAGCATTTATTGAATTTACGTTTATGCCAACGATTTATAATTTGAAAGACGCTAAGAAATTAGGCATGTGCAAATCAAAATGAAGTAAAAAAAATAAGAATAATAAAGATAGAACTAAGTAATTCAAAATCGGATGTTTAGAAAATGAATACATATTTTAGTTCAAAAATAATTTTACAATCACAGTAAATCAATTTAAAATTCTATAAATTATGATAAAGAAAATCTTTATTTTACTCGTATTTTTAATAATAAACCCGTTAATAGCACAATGGAAACTCGCTGGTGATAAGATCAAAACCGAATGGGCGTCTAAAATTGATCCTAAAAATGTATTGCCTGAATATCCGCGTCCAATTATGGAACGAAGCGATTGGAAAAATTTAAACGGATTATGGGAGTATGCAATTACCAAAGTCGGAGAAATGCCTACTACATTCTCAGACAAGATATTGGTTCCTTTTGCAATAGAATCTAGTTTGTCTGGAGTGATGAAAAATGTGGGTGCACAAAATGAATTATGGTACAATACTACTTTTACTGTTCCCAATAACTGGAAAGGGAAAAATATTTTATTGCATTTTGGTGCAGTAGTGGAAAAACCGGTCAATTTGACCACCTAATTCCGGAGTAAATTGACCACCCGTTCCGGAGCAAACTGACCACCTAATTCCGGAACAAATTGACCACCAAGTTTTGTGGTTAATTAACGATTAAAAACTATTGATTTTTTCATGTTGTTAGAACCATACATTCGTTAAAAATATACGGATTATGGCAAACAAAATAACAGACATGAGTAAAATTAGAAAAGTAATTAAATTCTATTGTAATGGAAAGAGTAAGTTATTTATAAGTAGCTACTTATCCCTTTCAAGAAATACGGTAAAGAAATATATTTCTTTATTTGAAGTTCTCGGATTAAGCTTTGAATTAATCGACCAAAAAACCGATGCAGAGCTGGAACTTTTATTCTCCCAGACTAGTGTAGAGGCCATTAGCCCGAGATTACAGACACTTTATGATTTTTTTCCTAAAATGGAACGTGAACTAAAAAAAGTTGGCGTTACCGTACAGCATATGTGGGAACAATATATTGCTGTAAATCCTGATGGTTATCGAACTTCACAATTTCATTATCACTACAATATATGGGGCAAACGAGTTAATCCGGTCATGCATATGAACCATAAGGCTGGTGATAAAATGTATGTTGATTATGCCGGAAAGACACTCTCAATTATTGATATAGATACCGGAGAAATCAAAGAAGTACAATTTTTTGTAGCAATATTAGGCGCTAGCCAATACACGTATGCTGAAGCTTCCATGAGCCAGCAAAAGGAAAACTTTGTTGACTCAGTAGAGAATGCCATGCGCTTTTTTGAAGGTACTCCTGCTGCCATTGTTCCGGATAATTTAAAATCTGCAGTAATAAAAAGCAGTCGTTTTGAACCGACAATCAATGAAACCCTGGCTGATTTAGCAGAACACTACGAAACTACAATTTTACCTGCCAGAGCTTACAGGCCCAGAGACAAATCATTAGTTGAAGGAGCTGTTAAGATATTATATCGAAGGATTTATGTAACCATAAAAGAAACCAAGTTCTTTTCTCTGGAAGAATTAAACCAGCAGATCTGGGATTTACTTGACTCTCA
Source organism: Flavobacterium frigidimaris (assembly GCF_002217275.1). Lineage (NCBI taxonomy): Bacteria > Pseudomonadati > Bacteroidota > Flavobacteriia > Flavobacteriales > Flavobacteriaceae > Flavobacterium > Flavobacterium frigidimaris. Next base: position 8,100 of record NZ_MUGV01000056.1, on the reverse strand, counting down.
TAATAACAGAAAACTAACAGGACGGCCTTATTCCCGCTTTGAATTATTTTTAGAAGACGAAAAAGAAAAACTACGTCCACTGCCACAAGATCGTTTTGAAATTAAATATCAATCTTTTGCAACAGTAATGCAAAACGGTCATGTTCAATTAAGCCAGGACAAAAACTATTACAGCGTTCCGTATCAATATGTAAAAAAGAAAGCAAAGCTGTTATATACCAAATCAACGGTAGAGATTTATTATAAATACAATCGAATAGCTGTACATCCAAGAAACTACAAACCTTATGTCTATACAACAACCCCTGAGCATTTAGCAAGTACACATCAATTTGTAGCTCAATGGAGTGCTGCCCGCTTCATTGAATGGGCTAATAATATTGATGAGTCAGTGGGAGAATATATAATGCAGATAATCGAAAGCAGAAATCATCCGGAACAGGCTTATAAAAGTTGTTTAGGAATACTGAATTTTGAAAAAAAGGTAGGCAGACAGCGATTAATAAATGCCTGCAGGCGGGCACTTGATTTTAAAATTTACAATTTTAAGACCATACAAAATATTTTAGAAAACAACTTGGATCATATTGATTTTGATCAAGAGCCTGAGCAGGAACTTCCCGATCATAGTAACATAAGAGGAAAACATTATTATAACTAAATTAAATCTTGAAAAAATGAATGAATCCACAGTAACCAAAATGAAACAAATGAAGCTTTATGGCATGTTTAATGCTTTTAAAACAGCCATTGAAAGCGGAAAAACAGATCATTATACCCTTGACCAGTTTGTATCGATGATTATTGATGCAGAATGGGATGAAAGGTACAATCGTCGTATTGAACGAAGTATCACTAATGCCAAATTCCATTACAAATCAAATATTGAAAGTATCAATTTTGATGTATCACGTAATCTGGACAGAAACATGGTACTGCGTCTGGCAGAATGCGAATTTATAGAGAAAAATGAAAACATTTTAATCACTGGAAGTACCGGGGTCGGTAAAAGTTATTTAGGTACCGCATTAGGTTATCAAGCCTGTATACAGGGTTTTAAGGTAAGTTATTTTAATACCTCAAAATTGTTTGCTAGACTAAAAATGGCTAAAGCAGATGGCACTTATCTGCGGGAACTTACCAAAATACAAAGACAGGATGTTATAATACTTGATGATTTTGGACTCCAGGCACTTGACAGCCATAACCGAATTACTCTTTTAGAGATCATAGAGGACAGGCATAATAACGGCTCTATAATCGTGACATCACAAATCCCAGTTCAGGGCTGGTATGATATAATTGGAGAAAAAACGATAGCCGATGCAATATTAGACAGACTTATACACCAATCTCACAGGCTTGAATTACATGGAGAATCGATGAGAAAGAAAAGAGGAATAAACAAAGAGTGATATTTTATTATATTTGAATACTAATTAACAGATGAAAAAATATAGTTTTTAATCAAAACGGAGGTGGTCATTTTGCTCCGGAATTAGGTGGTCATTTTGAACTGGAATCAGGTGCTCACTTTAAAACGGAATGGGGTGATCAATATAACCGGAATTTGCACTACATAAGAAGGATCTCTCCATAGTTGATTAATCCAAGTTAACATCCACGCAATTTTAAAGGCGTGATCGTTACTTTAAATTTTTTTATCAATATCTAACCACCAATTGGGCTTTCGATCAGGGCTTGTAACACGATTTCCCACTTCTCATAAGACTAGAATTTTATCATGTTGTGAAGCAAAATCGCTCACTTGCTCCAACTGAACAACCATATCATCATCAAAGGAATTGTAACAATCATTTCCTTGATCGTACATGTCTACTACATCAATATCTACGTAGTTATCACCAGGATAATAGTCATCATTAAAAGGAATGTTAGGTGACCACTCCCATAAAACATTGTTAGTTCTCGCATTAACATAGTTCACTGTAAATTGATACATTTTTATGTAGGATTCAGTTCCACCATCTGCTTTGCTTCCCCATCAGAACGAATTGCCATTCATATCATGAAACGGACGGAAAACGATTGGCATATTTAAATCATTGATGATTTTTATGGCTTTATCAAGTTCTATCTTCAAACAAGTAACTTCTCCACCAAAATCATTTTGTTCTCCAATGTTATAATTAAATTTTATCCGATTCTTTGAATGGGGTAGTTGTATGATTTTTGCTGTACATGTGGTAATCAAAGGTAATTACGCAACCCAATTCATACGTTCTTTTTACCGCACTGCGATGTCTTTCAACTTCTTTTTTCTTCTTTTCGTTATAATATTAAAAATCTTGTCCCAATACCGCTGGATGTTGGCCTGTCACAGTCTCTACATTAGAAACATTAGGATCATTAAAATTTTTATCAGGCCATCTGTAGCTATTGAAAAACTCTTGACCGAAGAGAACTTAATTAGAAACCCATACAACTTCTTTTAAGTTTCCGTATAAATTTTTTACTTTTTGAGTTGCTTTTGGATTTACTTGTGCGTTTATTATTCCTGATAGAAGCAATAAAATTGAAGTGAGTATTATTTTAATTTTTCTCATTAGTAATTTATTAGAATGATTCAATTTTACGAAAGCATAAATTTAAATTTCTGAAATAAATCAAAATTGTATTTGGGTTGGGTTATTTTTTGTTTTGATCGATTTATATCTTGTTTTCGGTTGATTTTCTAATACTTTATAGATCGTTGATGATTCTCTTATAATTAGTTTTGCTTCCATTATGATATTTACCGAAATATCTTTTACATTATCTATTTTTAATAATTTTAGCATCAAATTCATTAAAGCCACACCAGTAGCTTCAACGGGTTGCGCTATCGCAGAAATAGTCGGAGTACAAATTTTAAAAATTTCATTTTCATCAATAAATATAATTCCTCTTGGTGTTAATGCTTTAGATTTTTTTTCTTTATATATTTCAATTGGATTGACTGAAAGCTCATTTGTTCCGATCAAAACGGCATCAATTTCTTTATTAATATGAAAAAAATTATCTACAATTTCTTTAGCTTTTTTGGTTCCACATTGTTCTTCTGGTATTTTTAGTACAAATGATTTTAAATTTTTTGCATGAACCGCTTTTGCATAACTAGCTAACCGGTTTTTCATTTGCATTTTTTTAGAATTAGTAGTTATGAAGGCTATGTTTTTATAATTGTTTGCAATAAAATGTTCGGTTGCCTCTAGAATTGCATTACTATTGTCAATAATGACACTATTCGTTTTTGATTGTTGAAATTTACTTTCTAATAAAATTACGGGCAAATTTTCGTCAATTAATTCTTGAACTACTACTTGAATTCCTGGAGATGGTACAATTATATAACCATCAACACCCATGTTTTTATAAGAGTTAATTAAATCGATTGACTTTTTGTCATTATTTTCATTACTACAAAAAAGGACTTTATACCCTTGATCATAAGCTATATTTTCAATAACTCGCGCTAATTTAGCAAAATAAATTATTGATATATCCTCAACCATAAAAACTAGAATTTTTGATTTTCTAGTTCTAAGACTTTGTGCCAACTGATTGGGTTTAAAATTTACTTTTTGCGCATATTCAAGTATAGATTGAGTTTTCTTTTTTGAAATATTTTTTTCTTCTGCTTTTCCGTTTAGTACGAAAGACACAGTAGTAATAGACGTGTTCAAGGCTTCAGCAATACTTTTTAAAGAAATATTTTTTGTTTTCATTTTTATTATAATTTAGTATTGTTGTTAGTGTGTGATGATTTAAGATTAATCATCAAAGAAACCTCGACATATCAGATGTCTAGTATCTATTTGATAGTTAGATTATTATGTTTTATTTTTTTAACAGTTTTTTTTTGTTAACTGCGTATAGGTTAAATAAATAAGTAGTAGTTTCAAGCTATTCAAAGTACTCTATGAAATAATTTTTTTAAAATAAATTTTTTAACTGCTAAGTTTTTGATGTACAAATTGTTAAAAAATAGTTTATTAATATTTTTAACTATTTATACGTTGAATTAATTCAAGGCAAGCTCTGCTGTTATGATATGGACATTTCCAAAAACCTGCCTTGTCTTTTTCGATCAAAGAATAGTCTCGGTTTATACCCCAAAACCACTCGCCATTTTTAGTGTCTAAAATGTATTTTTTAATAAAATTCCAATTGGCTAAAACTAGGTTTAGATATTTTTCATCATTTGTCAATTGATAGGCATTATAAAAACCAATTAGCGCTTCTGCCTGGACCCACCAATGTTTCTCGGCTACTAATTCATCCTTTTCTGAATCATACTCGTACCAAAGTCCACCGTCAGTATCTAAACCTTTTTGTGTCACTTCTGCCATTTGAATGGCATATTTGGTGTAATTTTCAATAAGTATTTTGTCTTCAGAAATTTGGGCGCATTGCAATAAAAGCCACGCTGCTTCAATGTCATGACCATAAGAAATAACATCAGGTTTTTCAATCCAATTTTCGTCAAAAAATAAGCGTAAATGACCTGTTTCAGTATTGATAAAATGTGCTTCAATAGTTGCTAGTAATTCTATTATTACTGTTTGAAGGTTTTTGTCTTTCCACACTTTATACAAATTCGCATACGCTTCCACAATATGCAAATGAGTATTCATGGTTTTTTTCTCATTTGCATCTTTGTCACTTAAACGTAAATCTTCAATTGGTTCCCATTCTCTTGTAAAAGCTTCTAAATAGCCTTTATTTATAGGATCATAACTGTGCTTCTGAATTTGTGAATACAAGTTTTTAGCCAAGGTTAAGGCTACTGCATTTTGAGAAATAGCGTAATATTCAGATAAGCCATAAATTGCAAAAGCTAACGCATAAATCTGATTTTTGGTGTCTTTTGGGGTAGTGTCAGCATTGATACTCCAAAATAATCCACCAAACTCTGTGTCATAAAAATTAGCATAAAGAAACTCAAAAGCTCTTTTTGCAATCTCCTTATTATTTTCATTTTTTGTCTCTTGATAAGCGGCAGAGAAAGTCCACAAAATTCGAGCGTGCAATACAGAGCCCTTTTCAGCTTTATCCAAATGATTTTCATCGTAATCAATCTGTCCGATGAAACCACCATTTTTATAATCAAGAGTATTTATTGACCAATAATTTAATATGTAATCTAATTCTTCGGATAATTCCGATTTTAATTTTTTTGTAGTTGCTGACACGTCAATAATTTAGATTGTTTTATTTTTTTCTATTAATTTGATAATGCTATGAACAGATCCTGCTGAAGTAAAAGTGTCTTCAGGCGAGTTAATTACATAATCAACTAATTGCTCAATTGATGAAACTGCAACATGCATTCTAGTATCTGAAGAAGCGTAATAAATAAATACTTTTCCATCTTCATCATCAATCCATCCATTTGAAAACAGAACATTAGATACATCCCCAACTCGTTCAATATCTTCTGGAGCCATAAAATGTCCAGCAGGTACGTGAGTTACTTTGGTAATGTCATTTAAATCGGTCATGAACATATATAATGTGTATCGCAAACCAGCGGCAGTGTTTCGAACACCGTGAGCCATGTGCAACCAACCTTTTTCTGTTTTAATAGGAGCTGGACCTAAACCATTTTTTAATTCGTAGATAGTATGGTATTGTTTTCCAAAAATAATTTTCTCTCCATTAACTACAGGATTAGTCATGTCTTCCACATATCCTAGTCCAATTCCCCCACCGTTTCCGACATCAATAAAACCATCTTGTGGACGCGTGTATAAAGCATATTTTCCATTTACGAATTCTGGATGCAAAACTACATTACGTTGTTGACCCGTATTAGATATTAAATCGGGTAAGCGCTCCCAGTTTACTAAATCTTTTGTTCGAACAATTCCAGCATTAGCAATTGCAGTACTAGTATCTCCTATTGGCGCAGCTGGATCTTTTCTTTCGGTACAAAAAATACCGTAAACATACCCATCTTCATGGTTGATCAAACGCATGTCGTATACGTTGGTATCGGGTTCTTCTGTTTGTGGAATAACACATGGTTTATCCCAGAATTTAAAACTGTCTATACCGTTTGGACTTTCTGCTATTGCAAAGAATGACTTTCTGTCAATTCCTTCCACACGTACTGCAAGAATATATTTTTCATTCCATTTTATAGCACCTGCATTAAATGCGGCATTTATTCCAATTCTTTCTTGTAAAAATGGATTGCACTCTTCATTAAAATCATATCGCCAATCTAACGGAATGTGAGCTGCAGTTACCACTGGATTGCTGTAACGGGTATAGATTCCATTTCCAGTACTTTTTTGCGATTCATTTTGTTTTTCGATAAGTGCTTTATGCTCTTTTTCTAGTGCAATTTTTCTATCTTGAAAAGTACTTGTTGTTGTCATTGTATTCATATCAATTGATTTCTATAGGTCTTTTAATTAATTTTATTTCTTCGTTCATTTAGTTCTTGTTCCATTAACTGTAATTTATCTTCGGATAATGGATAAAACAAAATGAATATTACAGATAAAACTGCCGCCACTGCTGGAAGTATGCTTAACATTAGTTGAATTCCGTGTTGTGTAAAGGCTGTTTGTTCAATATTTGCTTGAAAACCATAATAAGCCAAAAGCCATCCTGTTCCCGCACCACCAATTGTCCAGCCAAATTTTTGTGACATTGAAGAGGCAGAGAAAATGAGTCCTGTAGCTCTTCTTCCTTGTTTCCATTCTGAATAATCGGCACTATCGGCATACATTGACCAAATAAGTGGAAATATGCTACCGGCACAGATGCTTATCAATACTTGAAATAACATGATCAGTTGTATGTCATTTTTGCCGAAGAGATAGAATATCAAACTAAGAACTGCAGCAAGCGACATAGCAGCAAAAAATATTTTCTTTTTACCAAAGTTATTCGCAAGTGGAGTAGCGATTATTACTCCAATAATATTTGCTGCTTGACCTAAAACTAAATAAATAGAAGTTGGAGTCATGTGAAAATCACTTCCAAACAATATAAAGTCAAAATTTACTGCGCTACTTATATAATATTTAAAATAATAAATTGCAGCGCCATCACGAATGGAATTAAATACTAAAGCTGCAATTCCAGCACCAAGCAAAATCCACCACGGTTTATTTGCAAGCAAATCTTTTAAATCTTGTTTTAGATTATTTTCTTCATCAATTATGGGCTTCACACGTTCCTTAGTAAAAAAGAAGCAGCCCCAAAAAAAGAGTGTAGTGATTACACCAAAAACACTAATGGCTGCAAGCCAACCCGTTTTAGAATTTAGACTTCCACCAAAATAAGTCACTAAAGGTTCAATTAACCAAAGTGCTAAAAGGCTACCGCCAAATGCAAAAACCATACGATATGATGAAAGTGTATTTCTTTCTTTTCTATCCGATGAAATAACTCCAAGTAGTGAAGCATAAGGAACGTTAATCAAAGAATAAACCATCATCATCGCTGAATAAGTGATGTATGCATAGATTATTTTTCCTTTTTCATCAAAGTCAGGTGTATAAAAGGTTAAAACTCCAATGACTGCAAAAGGTATAGCAGTCCATAATAAATAGGGTCTAAATTTCCCCCATTTCGTTTTAGTACGATCAGCGATTATTCCAACAATTGGATCAAAGCAGGAATCCCAAATACGAGTAATTAAAAACATCGTCCCAACAACGGCAGGTGCTATACCGAAAACGTCAGTATAAAAAAACAGCAAGTACATACTGAATATTTTCCAAAACATTGATGAAGCAGCATCGCCTAAGCCGTAGCCTACTTTTTCTCTTAACGTAATTTTTTGTTGCATTTATTAGTCGTAGATTATTGTTAATTAATTTAGTTAACTATTTGATAGTTAGACTATTTAAAATCTTATTTATTTTTTATTAATATTTTTAAAACATTAATTTTTTTACGTTATTCTTATTAAATTGTCAAATGTTTTTTAAAAATCACTTTATATTAATTTGTTTTTTTTGCATTAATTCAAAATAATTGTTCTTTTTATACTTTAAGTTTTCAAAGATAAGAGGATGAATGTTTTTGGATTAATATTAATTTATCAATTATATATCATATTATTGCAATACTAAACAT
>NZ_MUGV01000055.1:0-3861 GCF_002217275.1 Flavobacterium frigidimaris | reverse complement strand
ACAGGACATCCAAACCAAATTCATACAGCCAATGAAAGACAGCCCTTACTTCCAGTACGCCAATCTTTTCAAATCTTCCATAAATTTTGTTGAAATTTGTCCCGTTGAGGTCACAAATTAAAAGCTCCAAATCAATGATTTGGAGCTTTTTTTTATGTTTTTACACCTTAATTTGTACCTGATTTATTTAAAAAAATAGTTCCAGATTCAGCATTCCAACAATTCCGTTAGCGCCAACAACAGTTGGATAGCTTAAATATCCCACAGGGGAATTCTCTACATATAAAACCTCAGGATTTATTCGAAGTACCCTATTCTTCAGTACATACCAATTGAGTCCGCAGGTAAGTTCCCAAGGTTTTCCATATTCACCATCTATATAAGAATAGGTACTGTACAGCTGCAGCGTTTTATTTATCAACATCCCAGACGCCTGTAAAGCATAACCACTATCAAAAAGTTCTTTGACAGGTAATGGACCTGTTGATTCAAAATCATTTACCCACCTGATATAATATTCCAAATCAAGAGATAAGCCTTTGTATTTTAGGCCTCCATTAAATGAAGTCATTTGATATTTGGCAGAAAGTAACTGATTGCCATTTCCAAAAGCATCTAAAGAAAAAACACCTGTACCATCAGACAGTCTAATTTGTGAATTTTCCGGATCTTCAGTACCTGGCTGGGATTGTCTTGTTTCTTTACTTGTAGTATAAGCTCCACCCAAGAGAGTCGCTAATTTTTCATGTCTTTCAAAATCACCAAAATTCGCAACCCTGCCATAATTATTGGTAGTCCACCAGACTGAGGTACTAAAAGTATTAAAACCATTGTCTAATTGACCGGCATCAACTCCCAATTGACTTAAATTATTACCAAGCATTGTTTTATAATATAGTCCATCTGTAATTTCTCCCTGAGCCCATATACCTGTAGTAAATGATCCTCTGAAAAATTCTTCTGCCATAGGCCTGGCATCTTGTCGAAGCCAAAAAGGCCAGTTTCCTATTAATGAGCGACTGGTTGGCAAACTCCCAATACCGGCTCCTATATCAAAATGTTTATTGATTTCATATTGCAGGTTTCCCGCCACTACCACCTGAGCACCCTGCCCCTGATTTGCATTTGCAGACCACACATATAGGAGATATCTGAATTTTGGATCGATAAGCCAACCTTTAAAATAAATAACTGCTTTTTGAAACTGCAGATCATTTCTTTTATCTATAGTTGAGGTGTGTCCTAAATGATTTGTATAAGTGTCATCCAGTGCACCTTGATTTAAATAACGAATTGTTACATATGGTGAAATAGTAAGGGTTGCTTTCTTACCGTTCGCTATAAGAAATCCAGAACCTGGACGATGATCATTTTGTTTTTGTTCACCTATACTATCCACTGCAATGGGATTAGAAGGAATTTGCGACCAGACTGGCATACAACATACAATTAATAAAACAACATATAAAAGTTTTGATCGCATGATTTTATTTATTTAGCATTAATCTCTACTGGCTTACATCTTTAATTTTTTACATTTATTTTTTCCCATTCCCTTACTTTTTTACGGGCACTATCAAATAGTCTTTCATAGTTTCCTTTTCTTATCTTCTCACTTGTTTCTGGCGTAAGCGCCTTCCAAAAAGGCGCGTACATATCATATACGGCCAAATAAAATTTTTGATCCGGAGGTGCCACTACGTCTGTTCCAAATAAAAACCGATCAGAATACTTGTTCATAACATCAGCACTTTTTTTAATGGTTTCCGGAGTTGCTACTATGTATTTTGCTACTTCATCCCATGATATATCAAAATAAACATGCTTTAAAGCAGGATCTTCTAATATCTCTTTTACAATATCTATGTGATTTGGTGGTCTCTGTCCTATTTCACTGTCTGGAGATGCACCATAACCCACCGGATGAACAATACGTCCAAGGCCTATATGAGCCCATATAATGGTAGTCTGCGGATGACGCTTCAAAACATCTTTCATCTGTGTCAGATAAGCTGGTTCTGTTTTTGGTTTTGCCATTGGCATATCCATGTCATTATGTAATACCACTACAAGACCTACTTTACCGGCAAAATCCAGTATACTGTCCAGAGCCGGATTGGTTAAACTTGCTACTTCTCCAGCCACTTTTGAGGAAACAAATTCTTTATGAATTGAGAATTCACCTATTCCTGTAAAAACACCCGGAAAAGTTTTCAGAACACGTTCTATATGTTTATAAGCATACATATCTGCAGGATTAAATCCGATAATCATGGGATCAAATCTATCTTGCTGCTCTTTTGTGAGCGACTTGTATTGCATTGCGATATAGGCATCGGTAAAAGAATAATAGTATAAGGGCGCATCTGTCTGCAGATAATACGACGGACTGAATTTACCGGAATTCTGATATGACCATTGCTGTTGGAGCGGAATTCCAAATAAAGTTGACCGACCCACTTTATCCCCCATTATCTCTAAAAATTTTGCAGCTGTGATTCCTTCCTGAATATAATTAGTGAGATGAAAATGGCTATCATTATATAAATAGCCATTCTCTTTAGCTTTACTTTGTCCTGTTACAACAGTTGCCTGTAAATAAAAGGAAAGTATAATTAAAAGCAATTTTGATTGTACTTTTATTGTATTCATTTGGGTAGAGATTAAATGAATTTTTACTGATTTTTAGGATAGTGCTTATTTATTTCTTTTTTGGAGTTACATGATAAGGGTTAACATCAAGCTCTTTTACAATATCAAAGATTGTTTTTTGTGCTTTTACACTGTTTCCAACTTCATTCAGCGGAGGTGAAATAACAGCTATTCCGAATTTACCCGGACAAACTGCAATGATTCCACCACCTACACCACTTTTTCCTGGTAAACCTACCGCGTAAAGCCATTGGCCCGAATCATCATATAAACCAGCTGTGGACATAATTCCCATAGTAAAAGCGCAGGTTTCCGGCGAAACTACTTTCTCTCCTGTTACCGGATTTATTCCTCCGTTAGCAAGGGTTGATGCCATAACGGCAAGATCTTTAGCATTTACATTTATTGCACATTGTTTGGTATAAACATCTGTAGACTGAACAGGGTCAAAATACAAACGACCATAAGCATATAATAAATGGGCAATTGCCTGATTACGCAGATTATCTCCTGCCTCACTAATATACACTGGCATGTTTAATTTTAATTTTGTTCCCGCAAAGGCATTATGCGTGTCCAGAATATTTTTCCATTTTGCTACTGAATCATTTCCTTTTACCATACTCACGGCTGCAATTGCACCTGGATTAACCAGTGGATTGATCTCTTTTCCTTTTTGAAGTTCTATAGCTACAATGGAATTAAATCGAAGTCCCGTCGCATCAACACCAATTTTTTCAGCTAAAGCTCTTGGTCCGGATTCTTCTATCACACGGGCAAGGGTAAATACTTTTGAAATAGACTGAATCGATACTCTTTCATCCAGGTTTCCTTTAGTATATACTTTCCCATCGACTGTTACAATTGCGATTCCATAAATATTGGAATCCACAGTTGCCAATTCTTTTATATAATCAGCGTTTTTACCTTCTTTAAGATCTTTGTATTTGGTATACGCATGATCAATCGCTGCCTGATAACCAGGTTCTTTTTGAGCTTTTGCTTCAAATAACGGAACTAATATTATTAGTATAAAAAAAATAATATTGAATTGATTTTTAGTTTTCATTTTCTATGATTTATATAATGAGTTTATTTTTTATAAAAGACCTCTGCAAAATTATATTTGAAAGATAATTGCACTTTTGTAATAGAAGTACTCCAGCCATCTCTGAAATTCTCACGGTCGCCCCATTGAAATTCAGCTCC
>NZ_MUGV01000054.1:0-13564 GCF_002217275.1 Flavobacterium frigidimaris | reverse complement strand
TCTATTCTCTATATTCTATATTCTATATTCTATTCCCTATATTCTATAATCTATATTCTCTTGCTTCTTGCTTCTATTCTCTAATCACTCCGGTTTCTGCAACTTCTTTAAATTGGCATACGAAATCACAGCCGTAATTCTAATCATGTTTGATTGTGCCCCATTATCGCCGGCAATTATTCCTCCATAAGAAGCATTCAAACCTAACATCTTCATGACCTGATAACCTGCTGTAACTCCACCACCCAAAATATTCTGTTTGTTATCCTGATCGATACCATCAACTTCGACATCACCTCCATATTGGTATCTTAAATCGGCACTGGCCCAAAATTTATCCGTAAAATTATGTGACAAATGATTCTCGACCGAATACAAAGCGTGTTGTTGTGATTTATTGGCCATTGAAATAAATAAAGGATCATTGTTAGCCGTATACATGTGGATGGAAGGATAAATCTCCAACCATGTTGGTCTTTTTGGGTCATTACTCAACCAAAGGTCGATAGGAAAACCCAATTCGAAAGTCAATCGGTTTGAACCTAAATTTAATGGTTTAGTACTATCGTAAGAGCCTGAATACCATAATCTGCCATAAAACATCATGGAGAATGTCTTTTTTTCATATTGACTGTATTCAATAACATTCAAAGCCGGCTGGTTTACTAATCCAATTTTAAAACCTATAAAACCATCTGCAAAACCAGAAGAACTTAAATGAGGAGCAGGAAGTCCAGGCTGATTGGCCGCCAGACTCCCGGAAACAGAACCAGGAACAGCATTTAGCATTACCTGAGCATATCTACCGGCCAAACCAAAATTATAAACCAATGTGAGTGGAAAGGCATCAATATGCAAATCAGCGTCTTTAACAAGCACATTTCCCGGAGTAATATTTTGATTCATACTCATCCATTTCGGCAGAAAGGCAAAGGTATTTTTTGGACTCCATAGTAAATTTCTCGGACCGTCACCTTGTCCTAAAGCCGGCAAACTTATCATTACAAATAATAAAATAAAATACTTTAGATTTAACTGTACGTTTTTCATAAATTATGTTTTAACTTTAATAAATAACCTTCATATTGATGAATAGTTCACTTCTAAATTATTCTTTTTACCCTTTCCGTATAAGATAAATCAATATTTCATCTTCTAATTCTTTTGATAAATTCTCACATTCCAGTTTATGCTGAAAATACTTTTCGAACTTTTTCTTGAACTTATCCGCTTTCAGTCTACTAGTACAGTAGTCATCACAAATAATTTTAAACTTGTCGTCTACTAAATATAAAATCTTAAGCGATTCTATATACTCTGCGAATTTTGCATTATATAACTCTTTAGGAACAGCCATACTATGTTATTTTTTAAATTGATTGAATTTAAGACTCCAGAAAGCACTCTGTAAAAAACAAAAAATCAAATTCTTAAAAATATTTTTTTTCTCTGAACATTAAGAACAGCATAAAGTTATGTCGTAATAGATTTAAAAAAAACAAAATTTAAATCAAGTCCGTTTCATATTATAAGTTGAAACCTAAAATTTATTAAATGCGGTAAAATGCATCATTTAAAGAAGAGAAAAGAGTACCTTTAAAGAATAACACAACCTTCATAAATCACTGATAATAATACAATTAAAAATCAAAAAAGTATAAACTTTCTCTTTCATGCATTTTTAAATTTGTTAGTATTAATTTTTAAAAGCAATGAAATGAATATTTCCTATCATAAAAACAACGTTGAAAACAGCTCCAGAACATCTGCTAAAAAAACAGAAGTCAAATCAACTTCAGCAAGAAGTAATGAGAAATCAAGTATTGAGACTAGAAAATCAGTTCAGATGAACAAATAATTAATACCTAAAAACTTTAGATTATGCCAAAAGAAATCAACGAAGATTTCGGTCTGGACGATCGCAATTTTCACCCTGAAGAACAACTAATTCATTCTGCTAGTACGAAGAAGGAAAATAAAAAATCAAAACAGGATAAAGGACCTAAACCCGACAAAGATTTTGATGACGCTTTAGATGAAGAACTTGAAAATCATTCAGATCAAGGCTTTGATAAAAAAGACAAGTCTGACTCTTAATTAATTTTAATTAAAAACATATAAAATTAATATACAGTACATTAAAACCACTTTGTTAAAGCATTAAATTAACTACTATTGAAATTACCATTATCATATTATTTGAATCAGGACGTAATTTTCCTGGCCAAAGATTTACTGGGGAAAGTCTTATTTACTCAAATTGAAGGACAAATAACAGCGGGCTTAATTGTAGAAACGGAAGCCTACTTTGGCGAAATAGACAAAGCCTCTCACGCCTATGGCGGACGACGCACTAACAGAACTGAAATAATGTACAGTGAAGGTGGCGTTTCATATGTATATCTATGCTATGGTATACACCATTTATTTAATATAGTAACTTCAATCAAAAATGAACCCCATGCCGTATTAATAAGGGCGATTGAACCCTTGTCTGGTACTGAAATCATGGAACTAAGACGCAATATGACAATTACTAATAGTGCTATATCATCTGGTCCGGGTTCTGCAGCAAAAGCGTTAGGAATTAATGCTAATTTTAATAAAAAAGATTTAGACGGAGATGAAATTTGGTTAGAAGATCATAGCATTCGATATACCGAAGATGAAATCGTTGCAACACCACGAGTTGGTGTCACGTATGCAAAGGAAGATGCTTTTTTGCCTTGGCGATTTTTTGTAAAAGGCAATAAATATGTAAGTAAACCCAATAAGTCGTAGTTAAAAAAGACCATAAAGTATCACATTAAGTATTCGACACATCTATCAGGAATACAAACACTTAATTAACTACTATTGATTTTACTTATAATGATTTTTTTAAGAAAAACCAGTTTTTTATAGTCACACACCGCGCTAAAAAATAAGTCAGAAGAACAACTATTTTTTAGTCTTGCCCATTTCCACCCTTCAAATATTTTGCCCGTAATCGGCTTAAAAATTCTGGCGTAATGCCGAGATAAGAAGCGATATATTGTTGCGAAACCCGTTGGGAAATTGTTGGATAACGTGTGATAAATTCTACATACTGTTCCATCGCTGTTGAAGAAACGGTTCTGAACAATCGTTTTTGCAATTTTGATAAATGCCGCTGTATCATCAAACGAAACATTCTTTCTAATTGAGGAACTTCATTGATCAGATTCTCTTTCGCCTGACGGGTCAAAACCAAAAGCTCACAATCCTCTAAAGTTTCAATGTACATATCACTCGGTACCTGATCTTCAAAACTGGTAATGTCACTCACCCACCAATCTTCAATCGCAAATTGGAGCGTTAATTCAATTCCGTCTCGATCGACAAAATATTCCCTGATACAGCCCTTATTGATATAAGCCTCAAAATTGCAGATTTCACCCGCACTCAATAAAATAGTTTTCTTGGGAATCTTTCTAAGCTCAAGATGTTTCTCAAAAATTTTCACTTCTTCCTTAGAAAGACGGGCAGATCTGGAAAGGTAAGTATGAATTTGCTGAAACATTTATTATCTTTTTTATCGAATGTGGCTTTATCAGGAAGTAAATATAAGAGGTTTTATTTATAATTATTTCTTGATCTAGTTTAAGAAATGAAATAATTAAATGAATCAATTTTGAAAACTTAATATTGTGAGAGGTGAAGATGTGAGATGTAAAATGGAAAAGCAACAAGCTAGAAACAGCAAACCATAAATTATAAATAATGAAAGAACAAATTGCACAGGCTTTATCAGCAATTGAAAATTTAATTCCACAATATCTTCAAATTGAAGAAGATAAACAAATTTCAAACGGTAATGTTGCTATTTGTATTATTGATGAAGAAGGAGCCGTTTATGGCCGAATGTATGGCGAAGATAAACCACGCCGAAGACAATCGTACAAAGTAGCCTGGACAAAAGCAAGTCAGGTTTGGCTGACCGGAGTGAAAACCGGCGAGTATGAAAAAATGGTTTTCAACAATATCGTAGATGAAAATGCTAACGGAATCGAAGCTCCGGACCTCATAGGCTGGCAAGGCGGACAACCGGTAACTTTAAAAGATGGAACAAAACTTTCAATAGGTTTCAGTGGTTTCAGAGGCACAACCGATCTGGAAATCGTAGAAAAAGCTTTTTCAAAGCTATAAGCAATAAGCTATAGGCTATTAAAATTCATAATTCATAATTCATAATTCATAATTAACAATTCACAATTAATAAAAATGTCTTACTTACCAAATACGAATCGTTACCAAAAAATGGAATACCGCCGTTGTGGCAATAGCGGATTACTATTACCAGCGCTTTCTTTAGGCTTATGGCACAACTTTGGCGGAATTGATAACATCGCAAACGCACGTGAAATTCTGCATACTGCTTTTGATAATGGCATTACCCATTTTGATCTTGCCAATAATTACGGGCCGCCTGCCGGTTCTGCGGAGCTTACTTTTGGTGAATTATTCAAACAGGACTTTAAATCTTATCGAGACGAGCTTTTAATTTCTACCAAAGCCGGCTGGCCAATGTGGGACGGTCCATACGGCGATTGGGGATCCAAAAAACATTTAATTGCGAGTCTCGATCAAAGTCTGAAGCGTATGGGAATTCCGTATGTGGATATTTTTTACCACCACAGACCCGATCCTAATACGCCTATGGAAGAAACGATGGCAGCATTGGATTTGATTGTACGTCACGGAAAAGCACTTTACGTAGGCGTTTCAAGTTATAGTCCGGCGGAAACGGAAAAGGCATATTCGATATTAAAAAATTTAGGAACACCTTGCGTGATTCATCAGCCAAAATATTCTATGTTTGAACGTACTGTTGAAAAGGGCTTACTGGATGTTTTAGAAGTAAACGGAATGGGCGGAATTGCTTTCTCCCCTCTTGCTCAGGGACTTTTGACGAACAAATATTTAAATGGTATTCCGGAGAATTCAAGAGCAAACGCACATCGCGGAAATGGTGCTATAGAAAAAGATGCCATTACGCCTGAAAATATAGAAAAAGTCCGTCAATTGAATAAAATGGCCGAAGGACGTTGTCAGAGCTTGGCTCAAATGGCTTTGGCTTGGGTTTTAAAAGACAAACGAATTTCGTCTGTAATCATTGGCGCGAGCAAGCCGGAACAAGTAATTGATTCTGTAGGTTGTCTACAAAACAGTACTTTCTCTGAATATGAATTGCAGCTTATTGATCAGATTTTAAAATAAACTACTAACCAAAAAACCACAGTTATGAACACATTCCACAATAAAACATGCCTGACCATCATGTTATCCGGACTTTTATCAGCCGGCGGATTTGCACAGAAAAAAGCTCCGAAAACATACGATTTCAAAACGGTTACCGTTTACGAAACCGTAAAAAACACAGATAAGAAACTGACCAAAACCGAAATGCTTTCGTTTACAGCCAAACCACAACCCATAGAAAAAGAGGTTTCTGTTTTTGTAGATCCGTCCATGACTTTTCAGACATTGTTAGGAATTGGAGGTGCTTTGACTGACGCCTCCGCGGAAGTTTTCTATCAGCTTCCAAAAGACAAACAACAGGAAATCCTGACGGCCTATTACGATAAGGAAAAAGGAATTGGATATACCTTAGCGCGTACGAATATGCAAAGCTGTGATTTCTCCAGTGATAGTTACAGTTACATTCAGGAAGGCGATAAAGACTTAAAAACCTTTAATATCAGCCACGATAGAAAATATAGAATTCCATTTATTAAAGAAGTGATTGCCAAAGCCGGAGGAAAAATCACTTTGTATGCTTCGCCATGGAGCCCGCCGGCATGGATGAAAACCAATAACAATGTTTTGCAGGGCGGAACTTTAAAACCGGAATACCACCAAAGTTGGGCTAACTTTTTTGTGAAATTTATAAAAGAATATGAAAAAGAAGGCATTCCGATTTGGGGCTATACAGTGCAAAACGAACCAATGGCAGTACAGCGTTGGGAATCCTGTATTTTCACCGCCGAAGAAGAACGCGATTTCATCAAAAACTTTTTAGGGCCAACGATGCAAAAAGCGGGACTTTCTAAAAAGAAACTAATCATGTGGGATCACAATCGTGATTTGATGTATCAGCGTGTGAGTACAGTTCTAGAAGATAAGGATGCTGCCAAATATGTTTGGGGCGTTGGTTATCACTGGTACGAAGACTGGATGAAAAATGGAATGAATTTCGAAGCCGAACGTCGTGTAGCCGAAGCTTTTCCGGATAAACCTTTAATTTTAACCGAAGGCTGTGCCGCCGATTTTGATCAAAAATTGTTAACCGACTGGAGTTACGGTGAAAAATACGGAATGTCGATGATCAATGATTTTAATATTGGAACAGTAGCCTGGACCGACTGGAATGTTTTATTAGACGAAAAAGGCGGACCCAACCACGTTCAGAATTTCTGCATGGCCCCTATTCACGCTGATCTTAAAACCGGAAAATTGATTTATACCAACGGTTATTACTATTTAGGACATTTCTCCAAATTTATTCGTCCGGGAGCAAAACGTATTGCCTGTTCTTCAAGCAGTAACAAGCTTTTGTCGACGGCTTTCGTAAATGAAGACAATAAACTGGAAGTTGTAGTAATGAATTCAGGTGAAACGGATGTGGACTATTTTCTTTGGATAAAAGGAAAAGCGACTAAAATTACCAGCGCGGCACATTCAATTGCAACGTTAGAAGTTCAATAATATGAAAGCGTTAGTAACATTTTCTATTATTGTTTTAATGAGTTGTTCTTGTCTCGCGCAAACATCAAAAGCATTAAAACCACAACAGATTCCGGGGAAAATAGAATGTGAACTGTACGATCAGGGTGGCGAAGGAATTGCCTATCACGATACTGATGCTGTAAACAATGGAAGCGGAAAACTAAATCCGGTAAACGGAAATCCACTTAATGAATTCAGAATAAATGAAGGAGTGGATATTTCGTATTCTAAAGCGGATGATATTGATAATAATCCGTTTAATAAAGTGCCAAGAAGTATTGGAGACCTTTATGTCGGCTGGACGGTTCCAACGGAATGGATTAATTATACCGTTGAAGTAACAAAATCCGGAACTTATACAATTGGTTTGTTGTATACGGCAAACGGCGACGGCGAAATATCTATTGATGTAAACGGAAAAGACGCCACGGGAAAAATGAAAATTGCTTCCACCCATGATGACAAAGAGCCGATTGATTGGAGGCAATGGCATCATTGGAACAGTTCAGCATCCATCGGAACGATAAAACTTAAAAAAGGAAAGCAGGTTTTGCGCCTGCATATTGTCTCCAACGGAAATATGAATTTTGATTATCTGACCTTTACTGCCCAATAATTTATAATGTCGAAATTATGGCTACATATTAAACGGGTTTTTCAACTTTTTTGCTACTCCCGATAGCTATCGGGATTCACAGATTTAAAGGATTATTTTTCTATGCGCTAAATATGGCCACGAATTCACGAATTTTTTATTGATTTTTGCTCAATTATTCGTGATTTCGTGGCTATTTTTTCATTTCTTTTCCCTCTCTAAACATCTTCCTATCAAAATAATTTCAAAAATGAATAAATAATTATACCGATTGGTATATATTTGCAGTCTTAAATTATACGAAATCATGAGTAAGGCAGAACGAACCAAACAGTTTATCATAGAACAAACCGCTCCGATCTTTAATATGAAAGGCTACAGCGGTACTTCGATGAGTGATATTACCGAGATCACCGGACTCACAAAAGGAAGTATTTACGGGAATTTCGAAAATAAGGATGAAGTTGCTATTGCAGCATTCAAGTATAATGTCAAAAAACTTCAGGATGCATTTTCAAGAGAAATCGACAAACAAACCACTTTCAAAGGCAAATTATTAGCTTATCCTCAACTCTACTCTCAATATGCGACTATGAAAGTCACAAAAGGCGGCTGCCCTATTCTCAACACCGCAACCGAATCTGACGATACGCATCCGGTTTTAAGAAAGTACGCTGAAAGAACCCTTATTTACTGGAAAGAAAAAATAATCTCTTTCATCGACCAGGGAATTGCAGCCGGAGAATTCAAAGCTAAAGCAATTGACACAGAAAGAACTGCATTAACTATAATTGCATTAATTGAAGGCGGCGTAATGATCAGCAAACTAACCGGAAATCTAAACGACTTATCAAATATCATGCAGTCAGTAAAGAAAGTAATAGAAGAATTGGAATAAAGAAGCAATAGCAAATATTGCTTTTTTTATCAAATAAAATATACCGATCAGTATAATATTAAATTCCAAAATATAAATTCCAAATTCCAATTCTGATAGGGTCGCGGAAAAATCTAAAATCTAAAATCTAAAATCTAAAATCTAAAATCTAAAATCTAATGACACGCTTACAAGTACTTCAAAACCACATCGACAGAGAATTCACCGCTTCGCCATCGCCTTTTATGCTTTGGATGCGACCTATAGTTTTAGCCGCGGAAGACGGCAGTGTTACTTTTCAATACTTAGTTCGGGAAGAAATGTCAAATCCGGTTAAATCACTTCACGGTGGTGTTATTGCTGCTATCGCGGACGATTGCATTGGCGCAACAATGTTTTCTCTGAATGAAGAAAATTTCTATACGACCATCAATCTAAATGTTGATTATTTTGCTCCGGCTCGTGTGGGTGATACGATTATCGCCAGAACCTCGATCATTAAAAAAGGAAGACAATTCGTGAATGCTCAATGCGAAATCTGGAATGAAGCCCAAACGAGGTTGATTGCTACTGCTTATTCTAATTTATTTAAGACTAATTTGGTGAAGCAGGAACTTTCGGTCTGAAATTCCAAAATACTTTAAATTCCAATATTTAAATTGCTTCGCCTGTTCGTTATCACTCGGGTCCAAATTCCAATTTATGAAGCAAACGAAAAAAATTAAACACATAGAAAACATAGTTTTGTTTGGCTAAAAAGGAATTAAAAAAGAAACTAGTTTCTTCACACATAGTCCCGAGGCTTCGGGATGTTTTCAAATAAATAAAATGCCTTTTTATGATCTCAAAAATCTATGTTTCTATATGTTAGAAAGCAATCCAATATCCTGAAATCCCAAATTCCAATTTATGAAGCAAACGAAAAAAATTAAACACATAGAAACATAGTGTTCTTTGGCTAAAAAAGAATATGGAAAGAAACTAGTTTCTCACACATAGTCCCGATCCCGAAACTTCAGGACGGGATATGTATCTAAAATAATTAAATTCTTTTAAGCGCATTTCTTTCACACAGCTATGTGTTTTTAGATAAATGAAATGCCTTTTTTAAGCGGTTTCAAAAGCTATGTTTCTATGTGTTTGAATTTATTTTCAATCCTTTTTTTAATCAAAAAATATACCGATTGGTATAAAAAATTACTATGACATCTCTACAACGAAAATTACTCATCTTTACCGTAATCCTCGCCGCGATTATGGAACTTATTGACATTTCTATTGTCAATGTGGCGCTATCGCATATGAGCGGGAATCTGGGCGCAACGCTCGAAGATACTTCCTGGGTGATTACCGCTTATGCTATTGCCAATGTGATCATCATTCCGATTACGAGTTTTTTGAGCGCCAATCTGGGGCGTCGCAATTATTATATCGGTTCGATTATTCTCTTTACATTTTGTTCTTTCATGTGTGGACATTCGTCTAATATCTGGATGCTGGTCTTTTTTAGATTTCTTCAGGGAATTGGCGGTGGTGCTTTATTATCGATTTCTCAGGTTGTGGTTTTTGAGCTTTTTCCGAAAGACAAACAATCCACCGCCGGAGCTTTATTCGGAGCCGGAATTTTCATCGGACCAACCATCGGACCGACGCTGGGCGGTTATATCACTGAGAATTACGACTGGCCATGGATTTTCTTAATTAATATTCCGATTGGGATTCTCGTTGCGATTTCCTGTTATTTTCTACTGAAAGAACCACCCGTAAAACCGGAAATCTCAAAAGTCGACTGGACCGGAATTGCCTTATTAGCCATCGGAGTTGGCGCCTTGCAAACCGTTTTAGAAAGAGGCGAAGTCGAAGATTGGTTCGAAACCCGTTACATCATAGTTTTAACTGCCATTGCCATAGTCACTTTACTGGCGTTTATTTATTGGGAATTAAAAATCGATAAACCCGTCGTGAACTTGCGCGTATTAAAAAGTAAATCGTTAAGTATAGCTGCGATTCTGACCTTCGTAACCGGTTTCGGAATGTTTATTTCTATTTACATCAGTCCCGTGGTGGCGCAACGTCTTTTGAGTTTTTCACCCTATCAAACGGGATTGCTTTTACTTCCGGGTGCTTTGTTTGCCTTGGTGGCGTTAAAACTCTGTGGCACTTTATTGCAAAAAGGCGTTTCTCCGGTCATCATCATCGCAACAGGTTTTCTGCTCTTTATTTATTTTAATTGGAGAATGTCGGGAATATCCTTAGATACCAGCGCTTTAGAAGTCGCCACCGCACTTATTTTTCGCGCTTTGGGATTGGCTTTATTAACCGTTCCGTTAACGATGCTTGCCGTTTCTTCGCTTGACGATAAAGATGTCGGTCAAGGTGCAGCGCTCAACAATATGATGCGACAATTGGGCGGTTCCTTTGGTGTGTCGATCATTAATACGTATATCGCACATCGTTACGCCGAACACCGAAACGTATTGATTTCGAACGTAACGCCAGATAATGCAAAAGCAATGGACAGAATAAACGCCTACATCAGTTATTTCCAACACAGAGGTTTTGCCTACAACGAAGCCAGAGCAAAAGCCCTAAAACTAATGGAAAACATCGTAACCAAACAATCGTCCTTATTAAGTTACAGAGATGCGTTTTTCCTCGTAGGCCTATTCTTCGCCCTAACCTTACCCCTATTATTGCTAGTAATGAGCAAATCCAAAAAACCAAAAACCAATATTATACTTTCAGATCATTAAAGTTTTTTACTAACGTCTAAGTTTTTGGAACGCGGATGACACGGATTTAAACAGATTTTTTATAAAGTTTTGCCACTCCCGATAGCTATCGGGATTAAAAGATTAAAATGATTTGATCTGCCAAATCTGCGTAATCTGCGAGAAAAAAATTATACGCACAGAAAAATAATCCCTAAAATCTATAGCAAAAAAAATCAGCGTAAATCTGCCTAGATCTGCAAAATCTGCGTGAACAAAATTATGCGCAAAGAAATTAATCTGTAAAATCTGCAGCAAAAACCAGCGTAAATCCGCGTAATCCGTGTTCCATTTCACATCTCACATCTCACATCTCACATCTCACATCACATCTCACATCTCACATCTCACCTATAACAATCACAAATAAATCATAAAAAATTTGCATAAATGACCAATCGGTCATATATTTGTCCTGTAAAATAAAAGCTATCATGGCAAAGGGAGAAGAAACCAGACAATTCATCATCGATAAAGCAGCACCTATCTTTAACACAAAAGGGATTGCAGCAACTTCTATGAGCGATATTATGGAAGCGACCAAATTGTCCAAAGGCAGCATGTACGTTCATTTTGAAAACAAAGAAGTTTTGGCTTGCGCTGCGGTCGATCACAATATGAAAGTATTGGGCGATAAACTGATGGCCAAAATCAGTCAAAGCAAAACGGCTAAAGAAGAACTATTCACTTATATCGATTTTTTCAGCAATGCGGTAAACCCGCCCCTAACCGGAGGTTGTCCGTTATTGAATTTCGGAACAGAAGCAGATGATACCAACCCTGTTGTAAAAGAAAAGATCAATCAAGGCATAAAATTCAATCAAAAGTTATTAGAAAATAGCATAAAAAAGGGAATTGCCAACGGCGAATTTAAACCGGACTGGAATGCCGGAGATTTCGGAACTGTAATTTTCGCCATGATGGAAGGCGGCCATTTAATTTCAAGAATGTCAGGCAGTAACGATAAGATGCAAATCATCGTCAAAACCCTCAAAAAAACAATAGAGGAAAACACTCTCTAATTTTTTTTTGTTTAAAAAATGACCTATCGGTCACTTTTTAAAGGTTCTGAGGTTCTGAGGAGCTAAGGTGCTAAGATTAATAGGTAACAATAGAAATAAATAAAATTTTAAACACATAGAATCATAGACTTTGCAAACGCACAAAAGACATTTCATTTATTAAAAAAACACATTAGCTATGTGTGAGAAACTAGTTTCTTTCCATACCCTTTTTCAGCCAATAAAAACTATGTACTCTATGTGTTTAAAATTATTCGCAAAGCAATTAACAACTCACCATTAACAACTCACCATTAACAATTCACAATTCACAATTTAAAATTCACAATTATCATGAAAACAATCTTAATTTCAGGAGCATCAAAAGGATTCGGAAGAGCCTGGGCAGAAGCATTTTTAGCAAAAGGATACAAGGTAGCTGCAACAGCAAGAAATATCGACACCCTGGCCGACTTAAAAGCACAATACGGAGACGCTATTTTACCACTTAAACTAGACGTAAACAATCGCGCAGAGTCGTTCGCAGTAGTCGAAAAAGTGCAGCAACATTTCGGGGCTATTGATATCCTAATCAACAATGCCGGTTATGCTTTAAACGGTGCGGTTGAAGAAGCTAGCGAACAAGAATCAAGAGCACAATTCGAAACCAATTTCTTCGGAACTTTATGGTTAACACAAGCCGTTTTACCGATCATGAGAAAACAACAAAGCGGTCATATCATTCAGGTTTCCTCTATTTTAGGAATCGCTACTTTACCCATGATTGGCTTATACAACGCCTCTAAATTTGCAGTTGAAGGTCTTACTGAAACTTTGGCTCAGGAAGTAAAACAATTCGGTATCAAAGTAACTTTAGTGGAACCAAACGGTTATTTCACCGATATCTGGGGCAACGGATTCAACAGCGAAAAAATTGAAGCTTACGACGGACTTAAAAAAGCCATTGCAGAAGGACATGATCCTGATACTTTCGGACAAACAAGCGCTACAGTTCCGGCCATCATTAAATTAGTCGAAGCCGAAAACCCTCCTCTACGCCTATTCTTAGGAAAAGTAGCTTTACCACTAGCGAAACAAGTGTACCAACAAAAACTTGCAACCTGGGAAGAATGGAGTGATGTTTCTGTAGCAGCCCACGGATAATTTATATTCTGATTTTTTTAAGTTGATTAAACGAGATTGTAACTTCTAGGAGAAATGATCTCGTTTTTTTGGTTTCAGGTTTCAGGTTTCAGGTTCATAAAAAAAGCGACCTATTAGATCGCTTTTTTATATTATTATGATGACAAATTTAAATTGGTAATGCTTTTAAATTTTCCAAAGTTTTTTGAGCAAGTTCAATTTTTTCTGTGAATAAATTTCGGCCATTTATCTCTTCAGCAACTTTAGAAATCTTTTTCTTAGTAGCAGTAGACATCGAAATGATTTTTGTTGTTTTCACAATCTTCTCTTTTTTCATAATCGTTCTTTTTTACAAAATTATAAATATTTTCTTATATTTTAATAAATCTCATTTTATTTCAGGTTCCAAGTTCAGGTTTCAGGTTTCAGG
>NZ_MUGV01000053.1:0-17456 GCF_002217275.1 Flavobacterium frigidimaris | reverse complement strand
ATGATAATTATATGGGTAAAATATTGATTTAGTTATATTAAATTTATATTTGCACAAACAAACCATGACAAAAAATTAACTTAGAAAAAGAAAATATTAAAATTGATGAAGTGTATTACAAAGAGCTATTTTATTCTTTGTATCCAAGACTTGTAAGTTATAGTTATAGTTTTGTCAAAGACAATTTTCTTGCAGAGGAAGTAGTCGAAAATGTTATGTTGCAGCTTTGGGAAAACCGTTTAAAATTCGAAAAGATAATTGATGTTAAGTCTTATCTCTACACCATGACCCGAAATGGTTCGCTTTTGATAATAAAAAAAGAGAAGAAAGTAGTTGAGTTGAATGATGAACTAGCTCACGAAACTTTGGATTTTGATTTTAATATCGTGAAAGAAGAATTATATGCGACTTTGATTGACGCTTTGAATTCGTTACCGGAAAAGTGCAAAGAAGTTTTTGAACTTTCCTGTATCGAAGGCTTGAAATACAGAGATATTGCGGAACAGCTTAATATTTCGATAAATACTGTTAAATCTCAGCGTGCCCGCGCTATAGAATTATTGAAGGTTAAGCTCAAGAATCACTCAGAACTTTTATTCCTTTTATTATTTTTATCAAAATAATTAAAAAATCTTTCCACCCTTTTTTGATGTTTTACACTCTTAGTTATATAACATTGCTTAAAATGTTAATAAACGATACTTAACATCAAAAAAATATGGCTCAAGGAAAGAAAGAATTTATAATCGCTGCTCTTATAAGAAAGGAACTTCTTACAGGAGAATTAACGATTGAAGAAAATGCTCTCTTGCAGGAATGGCTTTCTATACCCGAAAATCAAGAATATTATAAAAAAGTTATTGATATAGAAACTTTACAATCAAAGGAAAGATTCTATAAAACTGTTAATAGCGATTTAGCTTTTGAAAGAATTAAAGAAAAAATAGATTTTGGCGAAGCGCCTTTAATTTCACTTTTTGATTATAAAAAGTGGTTCAAATATGCAGCAATTTTAGTCTTTTTAGCTGGAGTTTCTTCTGTTTTCTATTATTTGAACAATGAAGATAAAATGCAGAACCAGAAGGTGGTTGTAAAAACTATTGAACCAAAATATAACAATCCAACTCTTGTTCTTGCAGATGGAACGATTACTACCTTAGAACCTGAAAAAGAAGAAATCATTTCTAAAAATGGTGTAATCTCAAATGTAAATCAGGTTTTGGTTTACGATGCTAAAGCAATTAAAGGAATGGCTTCAAATGGAGAGAATACTTTGATTGTACCTGTTGGCGGTATTTATGCTGTTATACTTTCAGACGGAACCAAAGTCTGGCTTAATTCAAAATCATCTTTAAAATATCCTGTACTATTTAGCGGAACTACTCGAGATGTAACCTTGGAAGGTGAAGCTTATTTTGAAGTGAGCAAAAATCCCCACAGTCCATTTACAGTTAAAACTAAATCTGGAAATGTTACCGTTTTAGGAACACATTTTAATGTAAGTGCTTATCAGGAAGACAAAAATTTTGAAACTACACTTGCAGAAGGAAAAGTAAAAGTTTCTGAAATAAGTAAAGCGGAAGAAAAAGAAACTCTTGTTTTAAAACCAGGGCAGCAAGCTCGTGTACGAAACGAAGCTGTGAGAGTGGTAGAAGTTGACCCTTTTGTTTACAGCGCCTGGAAAGATGGTAAGTTTTATTTCGAAAATGAAAACCTGAAAAATATTTTGACCAAAATGGTAAGATGGTACAACTTTAATGTGAGGTTCGAACAAAAATCATTAGAGCAGATTAAGTTCACAGGAATTGTTTTAAAAGACCAACCAATCGATCAATTTTTAGATATAATTAGCAAAACCTCGAATGTGAAATATAAAATAACCAAACTAAACCAAACCTATGAAGTAACCATTAGTAAGTAAAAAAAAACCGGAAAATGTTTGCACCATTTCCCGGCTAGTATTTGCTCAGTCGAAAAAAGAGTTCGAAATCAATTAACCAACCAAAACATTTTAAAAGTATGAAAAAAAAACTATCCGCAAAAGATTGTAGGGTAAAATCCGCACTTTGGGATAACTTTCTTAGTATCATGAGGAAATCTATAATATTATCCATATTTCTTTTCAATATAGTTGCTTTTGCTTATTCGCAAAAGGTCACTATAAACGCAAAAAACAAGTCAGTATCAACTGTTTTAAAAACAATTACAAGAAAGACCAATGTAGAATTTTTCTATAGTGATGATATTTTTGATTCGCATAGGATTGTAAATATTACAGTAAATAACGCTGATGTAATTGCAGTTGTCAAAAAATTGATTGGTGATAACTACAAAGCAGAATTTGTAAATAACAAATTGATTGTTATTACACTAAATACAAAAGCAGTTGCTTCATCAGCTAAAGATAACGGTCAGGTCGCTATACAAAGAAAAATCTCCGGTTTAGTTACAGATAATATGGGTCTACCAGTAATTGGGGCAACAATTTTGGTTAATGACAACAAGGAAGGTACGGTTTCTGATTTTGACGGGAAATATCAAATAATGGCAAATGAAGGTGATGTGGTGAGTTTTAGTTTTTTAGGTTTTGAAGCAAAAAAAATTAAAATTAAAGATCAGGTAGTAATTAACGTCACTCTTGAACCAATAACGAATGAGTTAAATGAGGTCGTTTTAGTAGGATATGGAAAAACGACCCGTGATAAAATAACAGGTGCTGTAACAAAATTGGACACTAAGGTATTGCAGAACACTCAAAATGTATCCTTTGCCGATGCGTTGATTGGTGTAGTTCCCGGTCTGTTTGTTCAGGAAAGTTTTTCTTCTCCGGATGCACCACCAACTATGTTATTGAGAGGTGTGGGCTCTATAAGCGCCAGTACAGAGCCCTTGATTGTGGTAGACGGCGTGCAGATGCCAAGTTCCGGGTTGGCGGCATTTATGCTAAACGCAGCCGATATACAAGATATTAGTATTTTGAAAGATGCGGCCGCGACTTCCATTTATGGATCTAAAGGAACAAATGGAGTTCTGATCGTCACTACAAAAAGAGGTACCAGAAATACAAAACTAAAGGTTGCTTTCAACAGCCGTTTAGGAGTCAAATATGCAGATCAGTCTTTTACTAATGACTTAATGAATGCTTCTCAAAAGTTAGATTTTGAAGAGTCATTGGGCTTCTATAAAACGACCCCTGCCTTACTCCAAAAAAGAAGAGCTTCTGGTCAGGATGTAAATTGGGCAGATTTATTATTAACTAACGAAATCAATCGTGAAAATGATATATCTTTTTCAGGCGGGTCAGACAAGGCTAATTATTACACTTCGCTTACTTACAACAATGTCGATAATATTTTTGGCGGTCAATATAAAAGGTATACGGTGTCAATGCGCGCAGACTATGATGTGAGCAGAAAATTAAAAGTAGGATTTTCGGGAAATTTTGGAAACGTAAATGAGCAGGATAAACGTATAGTGGGATCACCGTTTTCAAATGCATTTCTTTTAAATCCTTGGCTGCCAATTAAAGATGATGCTGGAAATTCATTGCGATTATTGGATGTTGGTAATTCAACCGCAGTTCCTTATAACCCAATATTTGTAAGAGATAATACAAATATAAATAATAACCGCAAAAATATCGGAGGAAGCGCAAATCTTACCTACACTCCAGTAAAATGGTTAACGTTAAATGGTATTTTGGGAGCTAATTTCAATACCTCTAAAAATAATACTTTTGAAAATGTGATTGTTAACGGAGGTGCGCTCACTTACAATACGGGTGACAGTAATAATTACACTGGAACACTGACCGCTACTTTAGCACATACATTTCAAAAACATGCATTTGATATGGTTATGGGGTATGAAGTAAACGAGAGTGAGAACAACAGTTTTTCCGTGACAGCAAAGGATTTTAGTTCTGATGCTGTGCAGACAATAAGTGCTGCGAAAACCGTTGGTACAATCACAGAACGAAAATCTCAGGCAGGTTCACTCTCTTATTTTTCCCGATTAAATTATACCTTCAATAATAGTTACAACCTTTCACTTTCATTCAGGAGAGATGGTTCCTCTCGTTTTGGAAACAATAATAAATATGCCAATTTTTGGTCTGTAGGGTCTTCATGGGATATGCATAAAGATTTACTTAATGGAAATAAAACAGTGAGTTCCTTAAAATTGAGAGCCAGTGTTGGAACTTCGGGAAACGACTTTATTGGTGATTTTGCTTCTCAATCATTGTATGGTTACAGAAGTCAGATTACTTATGCGGGAAGCACAGCTCCATACCTGACAAGAGGCGAAAATGAAGATTTAACCTGGGAGAAAAACTTTAATGTGAACGCTGGTATTGATTATGGTTTCTTTAATAATAGAATTACCGGTACAGTTGATTATTATGTTAGAACTACTAAAGACCTTTTGAATAATAAGCCAATACCCCTTACTTCAGGTTTCTCAGAACTTGTTTCTAATATTGGGGATTTCAGAAATGAGGGTATAGAAATCGGTCTGCACAGTGTAAATATCAAAAATCAGAGTTTTACATGGACAACTGATTTTAATTTTGCTAACAATAAAGGAACGGTTTTATCCTTATCAGACGATAAAGATATTTTATCAAATTCAGGATCTACGGTTTTTAAGGCCGGAAGTGCAATAAGATCTTTTTATATTGTGGATTGGGCAGGAGTAAATCCGGTAACGGGCTTCAATCAATACAGGGCTGCAGATGGAAAATTAGTAGATTTTAATACCAACAGAACCAATTCTAACACTGCCGAAATTAATAACCTTAGACAAGTAATTAATAAAACTTCGATTCCTAAGTACTATGGAGGTTTAACGAACACTTTTATGTATAAAAATGTAGATATGTCTTTCTTGATTTCATATGCTGCGGGACATTATGTGTTAAATGAAGGAGTATATAATTTATACAATAATCCCGCATTCAACCAGAGTGTTGACGTGGCTAATGCATGGAAAAATCCGGGCGACCAGTCTGATTTAGCCATAAGACAGGTATTTTTAACGAGACCAACAGCATCAATGGTATCAGATTATAAAGCGTCCTCTCAATTTCTTGAAAATGCGAGCTATATAAAATTGAAAAATATTACGATTGGCTACTCTATTGACAAAGAAGTTGCAAAAAAAATTGGAGTAGACCGTCTTAGATTTTTTCTTCAGGGGCAAAATCTTTTCACTAAATCGGCTGTAAATTATATAGATCCTGAATATGCTACCGCAGCGGGGGCAATTGGACTTTCTTCTTCTATTGTCAGAGGATACTCATTTGGAGCTAATGTTAATTTTTAAGAAAGCGGATAGTCTAAGTATGCATTTTCGTAGCAAGGCATATCAGACAATAGGAAAATAAAATTCTACAGGACAGATAAAATAAACACAATAGAATAGATGAAAACAAATATAAAATTATTATTTACCACAGTGCTGGTTACTTTTTTAAGTGCATGTACTGATGATATTATAAATAAAGAACCTTTAGATGAATTATCACCTGAAACTCTTTTTCAGACAGATGGTGGTTTTAGAAGTGCCCTCGATGGTGTTTATGGGGTTATGAAACAAGATTTTTTCGGTTATTCACATGGAATTTACAGTATTCCGGAAGCCATCAGCGATGATGTGGTAGGTTCATCCAATTCAAAGGACTATTCCTTTGATGGTAGTTTAGAAAATATTTATCCGCTCGCTTATACCAGCACAACAGCAAATATCGAAGGATTTTGGAAAGTATCGTATCAGGCGCTAAACAATGTAAATACTATAATTAGACAAGCCAGAAAAAGTACACTTGCTAATAAAAATGCATTTTTAGGTGAAGCATTAGGTATAAGAGCGCTTTTGTATTACAATTTATACCGTTTTTATGCTCCGGCTTATAACACTAATAAAACAGCATTGGCAGTACCGTATCGATTTGAAACTGATGCGCTTTTAGAAATTAAGCCCCGCAACACATCAGCTGAAGTTATCAATTACATTCTGGCAGATTTGAATGAAGCCGCGCCTCTGGCTACTAATGTGGTTAATTCTTATCGAGTATCAAAAACAGCTATTTATGCATTGCTGGCACGTGTGTCTCATGAAACAGGCGATTACAAAAATGCTATTGTATATGCTAATTTAGCCCTGACAGATACGAGATACAAATTAGATACCACGCTTGCGGCACTCCAAAAAGAATGGGATAAGGATGATTCTGGTGAAATTATGTTTAGAATTCGCTTTGAAAATACCGAAGTACAGTATACTGCTGGAATTTTTGCCATACCTGTAATGTCCAGTTATCCTTATTTAGTATCAAATGATTTGATAAATCTCTACGATCAGAATAAAGATCTCCGATTCTCAGTATACTTTAAAACTCATCCTACAGTAAAAGGAAGCTATTTCCCAAAGAAGCAGGCTGGAACCAGAACAACAAATGCCGCAACATTTGATCCCGGAAACATTGATCTTAAATTAATAAGAGTGCCAGAAATGTATCTCATATTGGCAGAATCATATTTAAAGGAAAATAACAGTGCAGCAGCGTTGGTGAATCTCAATAAACTTAGAAACGCAAGAGGTTTAGGTGACTTTTTAGGAGCAGATCTGAATAAAGAAATCCTAAACGAACGCAGGAGAGAACTGGCATTTGAAGGATTTAGATTTACAGATCTAAAGCGACTTGGCTTAGGCCTGGCCAGAGTGGGCGACGTTGGTTTGTCGCCTAATGCAGATCGATTTGCTTTACCGATTCCGCAAGCAGAAATTGACCGTTCGGGAATTCCACAAAACCCGGGATACTAAAAGACATACAGAGTCCATATTTCTGTTTAAATGAGCGGGCTCATAATGTCAATTTCAAATAAAATATACAACTTAAAAAAATGAAGAAAAAACAACTGCTTATCTGTTTGTTTTTAGTCTGTACAATACTTATGGGCTATTCGCAAACTAAAGGAAACTTAAAAATTACTATCCTTAAAAACGGATTTATTTTTGACGATAAATTTGATAGTAAAAAAGGGAGTATTGTAATGGAGGAGGATAAGATTAAAGACATTTTTTATACAGATGATCTTGCTAAATATCCAGGAGCTACTATAATCGATATTACTGGAAAATATGTGATGCCAGGACTGATTGATTCACATGTTCATTTAGCCACAGCATCGTATCAGGACAGGGAAAAATACAATAAATATATGCAGGATCAACTTTCTAAAATGATCTATGCCGGAATTACCACGGTAAGAGACATGACTGGAAATGCGATTATTCTGGCAGACTACAAACGTGCCAGTAACTTTAATCAACTGCCTGCTCCATCCATTTTTTATGCTGCTCAGTTTGGAGGACCAGCCTATTTTGATATGGAGAGAAAGTTTAGCAAGGATAAAGGCGATACCCCTTGGGCACAAACCATTACGGAGCAAACAGATATGAAAATTGCTGTTGCAGAAGCAAAAGGAGCAGGAGCGACCGGAATTAAAATATATTCTGACTTGACCTCGGATCTGATTGAAAAAATTGTAAAAGAAGCAAAACTTCAGGGATTGCAAAGCTGGAGCCATGCTGCAGTTTTTCCAGCCACACCCACTGATGTTGCCAATGCAAGAGTAAACAGCATGTCTCATGCGTTTGATATTCCTTTTGATTTTGTTACTGAAAAAATGAATAGATCTAAAAGACCAGCTATTGATGAAAAAAAACTCGATAAACTCTTATTGCTGATGAAAAACAACAACATTATATTGGATGCTACTAATTATATTGGAAACAATAATAAGCTTTATGCTGGTGTAACGGTAACTAAAAGGGCTCATGAACTTGGAGTCAAGGTATCTACTGGAACAGATTGGCCATATTTATTTGAAAAAGATAATGTTGTTCCCTTATTCAAAGAAATAAAGATTCTGACTAAAGACTGTGGTTTTACCAACAAGGATGTACTGATAAGTGCGACAAAAGTTGGAGCAGAAAGTATTGGGGTAGAAGATAGAGGAGTTATAGCAATAGGCAAGCGAGCAGATCTTTATATCACAAATTCAGATCCGGCAAAGCAGATCGAAAACTTGCAAGATGGTTTTATGACCATTAAATCCGGGATTATTTATACTGAAAATAAAATTTAATTTATTCTAAAACTGTATTAACAAAACAAATTAAAATATAATGAAAAAATGGTATTGTTTAGGGATCGTAGCCCTAGTTTTCAATTTACATACTTTTGCACAAAAAGCAACAACTGATTATGTGAGTCTTTCCGGAAAAATAACAGAGAAAAACTCAGATTCTTTACTGGTGTTCAAGGGTAGAACTAAAATAAAAAGAATAAATGTTAACAAAGATGGCTCCTTTGCTGACACGTTAAGAGTAAAAGAGGGGTATTACGGAATATTTGATGGTAGAGAACAAGGTTTTTTTTATTTCAAAAATGGTTATAATTTGAAAATTACTTTTGACACCAAGCAATGGGATGAAACAATGGATTTTAAAGGTGAGGGCGAAATACCTAATAAATATCTGTTCAGGAAAGCCTTATATTCTGAAAAAGCAACTGGAGATAAATCTATATTTAAATTAGGTAACGATGAATTTATGAAAAAAATAGATGAAATCGTTGCTGGTTACCAACAAATACTCAAAGAAACCAAGGGGTTAGATACATCTTTTATTGCTCTTGAAGAAAAGGATTTTGAAGAATTTAAAAAAAGTAGTGTCGCCAGATATAACAGAACTACCGGAATGAAAAAGCATCAGGATGAAATTCTGCCTAAAGGAATGGCTTCTCCAAAATTCTTCAATTTTGAAAACTACAATGGAGGTACGACATCCTTAGATGATTTGAAAGGGAAGTTTGTTTATATCGATTTATGGGCTACCTGGTGTGGACCTTGTAAAAAAGAAATACCTTTTCTTAAAGTTTTGGAAAAAGAGTTTCACGATCAAAATATAAGCTTCGTTAGTATTTCTGTCGACCGTGTAAAAGATCATGATAAATGGAAAAAAATGGTAGCAGATCTTCAATTGACCGGTATTCAGTTATTTGCAAATGGCGATACCACTTTTGAGACAGCTTATGAGGTGGCCGGTATTCCGCGATTCATTTTGCTTGATCCGAAGGGCAATATTGTCGATCCAAATGCGCCAAGACCATCTGACGAAGGATTAAAAAAATCGTTAAAAGAATTGTTAAACGCAATTTGATAGTGATTGAAAAATTTAAGCCGTGTTTTCTTTACAGTAATAAAGACTGCATTTTGAAAATACTTTTTAAATATTTGAATACTTCTTGGTAATATTTGTTTCAATAAGAAAAATTTGAATTAGTAAACAGATTTAGATACTACTAATGAAGAAAGATAAGAGGACTAAATACAAGCAGTCCTCTTTCTTTATTAACAAGTTAAAATAATTACTTTCAATTTTGATTAGGAGGAGGTTTGTATGTCTTGTTAAGGTTAAATTAAAACATATGAATTTTGTAAATTTATTAAATTGTAATAGCATTTGATAAATTTCTCGATAATAAATTTAGTAGCTATTAGTAAACTTTCGTTATCATTTCATCTATAGGCAAACGAACTTTTTTCGTAGCTGCCATATAGTCTTTTTCGGAATCACGGTATCCTAAAGCGAGGATAACTGTAGAATGCAACCCTTTTTCTTTCAAACCCAAAACGGCATCAATAGTTGCGGCATTAAACCCTTCGATAGGAGTGGCATCCACTTTCAATTCTGCTGCAGCAATAAGTGCTGTTCCTAGTGCAATATATGCCTGTTTGGCCGCCCAAAGGGCTTTTTGTTCTGCGTTAATAGCATTGAAATAAGAATGTAGTCCATTTCTAAATCCTGATAAGGCACCAGCGTCAAGACCTCTTTGCTTTTCTGTCATTGCCATATAATCGTCAATGTAAGTGGAAGACATGTCAGTGAATGCAGCAAAAACCAACAAATGAGAGCAAGAGCTAATTTGTCCATTAAACGAATCAGCACCTAATTTTTTTTGAATTTCCGGGTTGCTTACAACAAAAACACGGTAAGATTGCAGACCACAAGAAGATGCTGAAAGATTTATAGCCTCTAAGATCTGATCGATCTTCTCTTCTGTTACTTTAATATTATTGTAAGCTTTTGTGGCGTAGCGCCATTTTAAATTTTCTATCAAATTCATTGCTATGTCTATCTTAATTTTTGGCAAATATAAATGATATTGTTTTCTTTTTCGAGTTTTTGAAGCGCTCTGGGAAACTCCAAATCCATCATCTTAAGCCACTAAAGAATATTTATCTGTTTTTATTCATTATTGTATTTGTTTGCAGATTAATAATCTTTAAAAATAAGTACTAAAAGAATAATTAACTGAATTTATGTATAAATAAAAATATTTAATCTTTTATATTCAAATTTGCAGGGTAAAAAAACTAAATAGTGTCATCAGATGAAAGCAAACATACAAGAAGATAGGGGAATAAACGAAAAGCAGAATAGTGTAAACACCCAGAATACAATCCAAAATGATTTTGCATTCACACTAAAAAGCACTTGTTTAGATGAAAACTATCACCCCTCAAGTGAAACGCGTTTGACAACCAATTTTGCAAACCTGGCCAGAGGAGCTAATCGCCAACAAAACTTACGTAATGCATTAAATATGATTAACAATCGATTCAATGCATTGGCTCATTTGGATAATCCAAAAGGGGATCGTTACCTTGTAGGACTTGAAATCATCACAGTAACGATGAGTATTGATGATAAGAATGGTAGTAACAATCTGCCGTTGATTGAAGTTTTAAAAACGAATATTTTTGACCACAAGACTAGCCAGCGTATCGAAGGTATTGCCGGAAATAATTTTTCGTCTTATGTTCGTGATTATGATTTCAGTATTTTATTGACCGAGCACAATAAAAATAAATCTAATTTTTGTATTCCTGAAAATTTTGGTGATCTGCACGGAAAACTTTATAAGTGTTTTGTCAATTCAGCCACTTATAAAGAGCACTTTAAGATGTCACCGATCATTTGTCTAAGTGTATCGAGCAACAAAATTTATACCCGCACTGAGTATCAGCATCCGGTTCTGGGTTTTGAGTATCTGCAGGATCAGTATTCTATCACTGATGAATATTTCTCTAAAATGGGCTTAAAAGTTCGTTTTTTCATGCCTGCGAATAGTATGGCACCGATGGCTTTTTATCATTCCGGAGATCTGCTTGCTGATTATACTGATCTTGGACTAATCAGCTCAATCAGCACGATGGAGACTTTCCAGAAAATTTATCGCCCTGAAATTTACAATGCAAATTCAGTGGCTGGGAAAATCTATCAACCTAATCTTAAACAGGAAGATTATTCACTGACTCGCGTGGTTTATGACCGCGAAGAGCGCAGTCGATTGGCCGTTGAACAGGGTAAATATGCAGAAGAGCATTTCATTAAGCCTTACAAAAGTCTCCTGGAACAATGGTCTGCTAATTTTACCCTTTAATTGATTACAACGCATTAAAATTATACTACTATGAAGAAATTATTATTACCCACCTCAATTGTTGGAAGTTTACCCAAACCTGCCTGGCTTGCACCACCCGAAAAACTTTGGTCACCATGGAAATTAGAAGGCGATCAGCTGCTTGAAGGAAAACAAGATGCTTTACGCATTTCGCTGCAGGAACAGCAATTAGCAGATCTGGATATTATTTGTGACGGCGAGCAGACACGTCAGCATTTTGTAACGACTTTTATCGAGCATTTAAGCGGTGTAGATTTTGAAAATCGTAAAACAGTAAAAATCCGTAACCGTTATGACGCGAGTGTTCCAGTGGTTGTAGGTGAGGTTGCGCGTCAAAAAGCAGTTTTTGTTGAAGATGCTAAATTTTTGCGTAAACAGACTAATAAGCCTATAAAATGGGCATTGCCAGGCCCGCTGACAATGGTAGATACCTTGTACGACGGCCATTATAAAAGCCGGGAAAAACTGGCGTGGGAATTTGCGAAAGCACTCAATGAAGAAGCAAGAGAACTTCAAGGTGCAGGTGTAGATATTATCCAGTTTGATGAACCTGCATTTAATGTGTTCTTTGATGAAGTAAACGATTGGGGAATGGCAGCATTAGAAAGAGCCATTGAAGGTTTACACTGTCAAACTGCTGTTCATATTTGCTATGGTTATGGAATACAGGCAAATACTGATTGGAAAAAGACATTAGGTTCAGAGTGGCGACAATACGAAGAAATTTTTCCGAAAATTCAAAAATCTAAAATTGATGTGGTGTCTTTAGAATGTCACAACTCCAATGTGCCTTTAGATTTAATGGAACTTGTTCGCGGTAAAAAAGTAATGGTCGGTGCTA
Organism: Flavobacterium frigidimaris; assembly: GCF_002217275.1. NCBI lineage: Bacteria > Pseudomonadati > Bacteroidota > Flavobacteriia > Flavobacteriales > Flavobacteriaceae > Flavobacterium > Flavobacterium frigidimaris. The sequence goes on along the minus strand of NZ_MUGV01000053.1, from coordinate 5,079 downwards.
TTGATGTAGCAACCAACACTATCGAAACACCAGAAGAAGTAGCTGCTACCCTCCGTAAAGCTCTTGAGTTTGTAGATGCCGAAAATCTTTACCCTTCTACAAACTGCGGTATGGCACCGTTATCTAGAGATATAGCCAGAGGCAAGTTAAGTGCTTTAAGCGCAGGAGCAGAAATTATACGTAAAGAACTTGGGATTTAGTCTCAATATATTAATAATGAATTCCGTGCCTCCACGGAGGAATAATATTTAAACACATTGAAGAAATTATTAGAAGTATTAAAAAAAGCAGGTTTCGACGGTTTCCTGTTAATGATAGCCACCATGATTCTGATGGCTTATTTTTTGCCAAAACCAGGTATGGTCAAAGAACCTGTTTCGCTGGAGGAGATTGCCAATGCTGGCGTTTCCTTGATTTTCTTGTTTTATGGCATGCGACTGAGTGTTGAGAAACTAAAAGCCGGACTTTCTAACTGGAAAATGCACATTGTTATTCAGTTGACAACCTTTTTATTTTTTCCGCTCATTGTTTTGGCATTTCGCCCGTTGTTTGTCAATAATGGCTTCGAGCTGCTTTGGCTGGGTGTGTTTTTTCTGGCAGCATTGCCGTCCACAGTTTCCTCTTCGGTGGTCATGGTTTCCATTGCTAAGGGAAACATTCCTGCAGCCATTTTCAATGCAAGTATTTCCAGTTTAATCGGAGTAGTCGTGACGCCGATCTGGGTTGGGCTGTTTATAGCTTCTGTGACAGGCGATTTTGATGTCACTCAAATCGTGATAAAGTTGATTCTTCAGGTCTTGCTGCCTGTCATCATTGGCATAAGCCTCAATTCCCGTTTAGGTGCCATTGCCGAAAAATACAAGAAACAACTCAAATATTTCGATCAGGCAGTTATTCTAACGATTATTTACACGTCGTTTTGCAAGTCATTTTCCGAACATCTTTTTGAAGGCTTCACCGCCCTTGAACTTGCCGGACTCGCTGCAGGGATGATGGCGTTGTTTTTTGCCGTATTCTTTTGTGTCGGACTACTCAGCCGCCTGCTTGGTTTTTCAGATGAAGACCGTATTACTGTCTTATTCTGCGGATCTAAAAAGTCATTGGTACACGGCACCGTTATGTCAAAAGTACTTTTTCAGCACAGTACTATCACCGGCATCGTATTGCTGCCCGTCATGCTTTACCATGCCTTGCAATTGATTGCCGCTAGTATCATCGCTCAGGGTATGGCTCGACGAAAAGAAGTTGCATAGATAGACTCTGTATGTAACTTATTCTATGTCATTCTATAAAATATTACCATTAAGATTTTTATACTGTAAATATACGTTTTGAAGGTTGTTGTGTTTTTTACCTCTGTAAAATAAGATTTTTGTATTGTTTTGGGTTATATTTGAAGAATATTATTCTGATTTAAAAATAAATTAAACCTATTTAAAGTAATATTCTATGGAACAAATAGACGATATTGATCTTCAGCTATTAAATATACTTCACGATAATTCTAAATACACTGTAAAAGAGCTTGCTAAAATGGTAAATCTTTCGGCATCACCTGTTTTTGAGCGAATTAAAAGATTGGAAAACAACGGTTATATTAAAAAATATATAGCCTTGTTGGATGCAGAAAAATTAAACAGGGGATTCATCGTTTTCTGTAATATCAAACTTAAACAGCACGATCGTAATATTGGGAATCAATTTGTTAGTGATATTATGAAAATCGAAGAAGTTGTGGAATGCTATAATATCTCAGGTGATTACGATTTTTTAATGAAAGTTTCTGCTAAAGACATGAAGCATTATCAGGATTTTGTGTTTAATAAATTGGGATCAGTTGAAAGTATAGGGAGTACCCAAAGTACCTTTGTTATGTCAGAGATAAAAAATATGTATGGATAGTTCCGCGATGGCTTATTGATTTGAAATTTGCTTTAGCTTTTGTGACAGAAAATCTATTAAGTCCATTTTGCAATTATTTTATATTTAACATCGAAAAACTGCAATAAATCAAAAGAGAAAAAAACTATATCCTTAACGGGACTTCGAACCATTGTTCAGTTCTGATTAAATCTCAGATAAAACCACTTTTAGATTGTTTATTTCAAACAAACTAGAAAAACTCGAACCATGAAATGTTAGGTTTTAAAGGCTTGAAAAATCTACATATTTGTGTATAAAAAAAAACCATTTCGTTAGAAATGGGATTTTAAGTTTGTGACGTTGACGACACAATTTCACGAACATTTTATGCAAGATTTAAAGAAATTGGTTTATTTTCAATCAATTTTATAAGATATTTACTTTAAGTTTTACTTCAGAATCGGTTTGTATGTATCGTGCTTGTACTTCAAATCATTTTCTTTTAGTTAATATGAGAATATTAATTTCTGGAGTTGTAATAGCAAAATATTTTAAAGCACTGTTTTTCTTTTTGCGTCTTTATTGTTTTAACTCTGAAGACCTTGTGTTCTGCATCCACTTTTTGGTATGAACTCCAACTCTAGTTTAGCATTAAACAAGTTCTTAATTTTGAATTTCAAGACCTAATCTTTCCAAACTTCCAATTATACGCATAGTTAAATCTTCTGTCAGTACATAACTCGAAAGCATTGCTTTAATTTTTACTGGCGTTTCTGGTTCAATTTCTATAAGTTTTGCCAGATATTTTTTAGCTTCTGTATCTTCATTCAAAAACGATAGCGAAACGGATTTTAGCAACGGATCCCAGAAAGTTTCTTCACTATCCATCTTTTCGGCCCAAAGAAAAGCATTTCGATAATCTTCTTTTGCCATATAATAGTAACAATACCCAATGTTTATCCACCATGGATAATGAGGATTTGTTTGTATCGCCTTGTCCATAATTACAAAACCTTTTTCAAAGTAACCTGCGAAAATAAGCAGACAACCTACTCCTGAAACCATTCCGGAAGAATAAGGATTAATACTAATACATTTTTCTGCGCAAGCTAAGCATGCTTCAGGATTTCTTCGAAATAAATTAGCCCATGTTAAAGTATGCCAGGCGTGCTGGCAATCAGGATCAATTTTTACGGATCTCATTAAACAAGCGTATGCTTGAGCTATGGTATCTTCGTTGTTGTCTATTCCAAGTGCAATACCATCGAGATAAAATTCTCCCATCATGGCCCAGGTAACGGCATGATCAGGATGCAATTTTACAGCGTCACTTAAAGCATTAAATGCCGCTTTATAGTTTTCGAGAGAGTAGGACCGTTGATACCTGTAATAGTTGTATATACCTTTCCATGTACTTAATTTACTGGATATTCGCTCTGGGAAGGTTTTAATTATTTCCTTAAAAATAAAGCCATAATATCCTCCTAAAATGCTAACTATATTTTGAACAATTTCATTTTGGATTTTATCAATATTTTCAACGACGTTATGTTCAAATAATTTTGTCATAATATTTTCACCGGTTAAAGTATTGATAAGGTTTATTCTTATCTGCAGTTTTTCATCATTGTTGCTAAAACTTCCGGTTATAATAAAATCGGCACCAATCAATCTGGCGGCTTCGAGTTTATTATCGTTTATTTTGGAAATTATTTTAGCATTAAAGTTTCCTATAACAGCTATTTCCTGAAAACGGGAAAGTTCAGCACTTAATTCCTCAGTAAGTACTAGGGAATATATATCTAAATTTTTTTTTTGATTTAATGATTTAAAGGGAAATATAGCAATAACAGGCATAGATTTGTCCTGAGATAAGTTAGGGAGTGTAAAATCTTTATAGATAAATTCAGGAATATAACAGCCTTTAGGAATTATTATTTGTAAAGAATTATGGGCACCCTCACTCGTATAATACTTTTCTAAAAATCTTCTCAATCTCCCGGCATGAATACGTACGACCGAGTCATCATGAGAGTTAAAATCTGTAGATCTGTTCAGCACATTAACAGCTATCGTATATTCTTTAATAGTGTTTTGCTTTTCATTAATTGTCTCCGTTACAATGTATTTTAAAAATTTAACTAAAATAGGAGATTTTTTAAGCAATGAAAATTGCAAAACAGATTCTAATTCTTTAAAAATTTGGTCATGGGTAATTTTTTTTACAGCCTCCATATAATTACATACAATTATTCGAAAATGGGTTAAATGGCAAATATTTACATTGAAGTAAAGTTAATTTTTTTTCAAAATACAAATGTAATTTAGTGTTTAATTTGTAAGAATTTAACCTTTGTTTATGTGTTATTTCTTACTTTTAACCGTGAAATTTAACTTTCATTTTACTTTGTTTAACGCAAATCTGCAATTACTTCTATTTACATTTGATTGATATTCAATGTAACACCATCTTAAAATGTCAGTTCCATTAGCCTTACAAACAGAAAAATTTGCAAACTGCCAGGAAATCTTAAAAATTTATTATTTGGTAGACCAAAATTTCAAAAATATCTGCGATGATTATTGCACAAGTAAAGAGCGGGTGGAAATTTTTAAGACAAAGATTGAGGAAGATTTTCGATCCAGGCTTGAATATGAAAACTTATCAAAAGAACTAGAAGAAGAAATCCTAATTTATATTGCCAGAAACTCAGAGTAACCAAACATCTAGGTAATTAGAACAATAGATATTTTATTAAACTGTTAGTACATAATCACTATGAAAAAAATGCTTTTAAGAATGGTATGTCTAAAAAATATGACCCTTTTAATATGTTTAGCCTTTTTTAGCCCAATGCAGGCCCAGGATGCTGAAGCTAAAAAAAGTATGGAAATTTATGGCTTTATCATGACCGATGTAGGTTATAATTTTAATCAGATCCAGGCTGATTGGTATGATGTAGTCCGACCAACAAAACTTCCGGCTTTTGAAAATCAGTACGGGGTAGACGGCAATTACTACGCATCTGTTCGTCAAACGAGATTTGGTATAAAAAATTATTTTGACACAGGAATTGGAGAATTAAAAACACAATTTGAATTTGAATTGTTCGGAACCGGTGTCGATGCCGGTCAGACTACTTTTCGTTTACGCCATGCTTATGCCGAATTAGGAAAATTTGGAGCTGGACAAACCTGGAGCCCTTTTATGGATAT
>NZ_MUGV01000052.1:0-1118 GCF_002217275.1 Flavobacterium frigidimaris | reverse complement strand
GTCGGACGTTAATTTCACAAAAAACCACTTTTGCTTAAACAAACTTAAAAAAAACTATTTTTATCTATAGAAGCCCATTGATACGCCACCGTCTACATTCAGGGCATTTCCTGTTGATTTACCAAGTAAACCACCAACAAAAGCAAAACAAGCGTTTGCAATATCATCAGGTAATATGATTTCATTCAGTAACGTACGTTTGGCGTAGTAAGCCGGTAATTCTTCTACCGTAATACCATACGCTTTGGCACGACCTTCTGCCCAACCACCAGACCAAATGTTCGAGTCTGAAATTACGGCATCCGGATTTACCGTGTTCACACGGATTTTATCAGCTCCCAATTCCGCTGCCATAAGGCGCGTTAAGTGGGCTTGTGCTGCTTTGGCTGATCCATATCCAGGATTGTTCGGACCTGCAACAACGGCGTTCTTAGAAACAATATTTACAATGTCTCCACCGAATCCTTGTTTACGCATTACTTCAATTCCGGCTTTTGATACAATAAATTGTCCTTTTACCAAAATGTCATATAACCTGTCCCATTCTTCCAAAGTATGTTCTGCAATAGATTTTGAGATACTGATTCCGGCGTTGTTTACCACGATATCTACTCCTCCAAAAGCCAGACAAGCTTCGTCTAATGCTTTTTCAGTACTCTTTTCATCCGTTACATTCAAAAGTGTACTTGAAACGGCATCTTTTCCAAATGATTTGATAAAGTCTTTTGTTGCTTCTTCCAGTCTTTCTTCGTTGATATCGTTAATTACCACACAAGCACCTTCCTGAGCAAACTTTTTAGCGATTGCTTTTCCTATTCCTCCGGCTGATCCTGTGATTAAAGCGACTCTTCCTGAAAGTGCTTTTGGTTTTGGCATTCTTTGCAGTTTCGCTTCTTCCAACAACCAATATTCGATATCAAAAGCTTCCTGATGTGGAAGTGACGTATATTCTGAAACGGCTTCTGCACCTTTCATTACGTTCACCGCATTTACATAATATTCTGATGCCAAACGTGCCATCGTTTTATCCTTGGCAAAAGTGAACATTCCAACTCCAGGGTATAAAATCACAACCGGATTTGGATCACGCATTGCCGGTGAATTTGATTTCTTGCAAG
>NZ_MUGV01000051.1:0-58987 GCF_002217275.1 Flavobacterium frigidimaris | reverse complement strand
TGAATTTGATTTCTTGCAAGTATTGTAATAATCTTTATACATTGCACGGTACGCTTCAAAAGCAGGTTTTAATTTTGCTTTGATGGCTTCAACATCTGATAAGTCTTCGTTTGGATCTAGTTCCAAAACTAATGGACTTATTTTCGTTCTCAAAAAGTGGTCCGGACAAGAAGTTCCAAGTGGAGCCAGCTTTTCCAAATCATTTGAGTTGATGAATTCCAAAACTCTTGCATCATCGGTATAATGTCCGATCATTTGACGCTCTGATGAGCAGAATCCTCTTAAGATTGGAGCTACTTTCGCCGCTTTCAAACTTCTTTCTACTCTATCAAGGCTTTGTATTTTTTGTCCTCCAAAAACAGGACCTTTTTTTCCGTAGTTATCTTCTAAATAAGTCGCACATTTCTCGATTACTTCAAGGGTGTTGATGTAACTATCATAAGAAGTTTCTCCCCAAGTGAAAAGTCCGTGGGAACCCAACATGATTCCACGTAATTTTTTTCCTTTTTTCTCAGCTTCTTCAAGGCAAGATCTCAATTGTAATCCAAGATCAAATCCCGGACGCTGCCAGCCCACCCAACCGATTTCTCCGTCGAATAATTCTTCTGTAATTTTTGCTCCGTCTTTGGCTGCTGCAATGGCAATAGCGGCATCAGGATGCAGGTGGTCAATATGTTTGAAGGGTAAGAATCCGTGTAATGGTGTATCGATAGATGGCGCTTTTGAAGCCAGATCAAAAATACAGTGGTTGAATAATTCTACCATTTCATCTTCGAATTCGATGCCTCTGTAAACGTTCTCCAGATTACGAAGCCTATCTAAATAAAGTGCCGCACAACCTGATTTGGTTAATGTTCCGATATCTCCACCAGAACCTTTAATCCACATTACTTCTGAGCTTTCTCCCGTTAACGGATCTTTGTCCGTAATTTTAACTGAAGTATTTCCTCCTCCATAATTGGTCAATCGCAAATCAGCTCCCAGTAAGTTGGAACGATAAATGAAAAGCGCTACTTCATCTCCTGCCAAAGCTGCCGCTTTTGACTCATCCCATAAATAGCTTACGTGCTTAAAATTCATATGTGTTGTATTTATATTAGACATTGGTTATAATTTGGTTGGTTATTTATTTTCTTATAATGAATTTCCGATTCCGACCAATACGATCGAAAGCATAATTAATCCGATTCCCCATAAAAAAGTTCTGAAAGTCTTTTTCGAAACTCCTGACCATTCTTTCAAATAAAATCCCCAGAAATTGGCTGTAAGGATAATCGTTGCCATGTGTAGAATCCATGAACTTGCTCCGTTTCCTAGTTTGCTCTCTCCCATTCCGTAGAAGAAAAATTGCAAAAACCACATGGTTCCGGCAAGAGCAGAAAAAAGTATGTTTTTAGTAATTGGAGTTGCAGTATTGGTATAATCTCCAAAAGTTTTATTTTTGAAATTAAGGTACATACACCAGATAAAGTTGGTTGTAAGTCCACCCCACATCAAAACAATATACGTTACATTATTTTGAAATAAAGGATTACATCCCGCTACAACAGCTGCTTCGGCCATTGGTTTTCCTGCTTCGATTCCGAAGTTGAAAAAGGAACTTAAAATACCTGATATTACTGCTATAATAAGACCTTTTGTAAGGCTGAAATCTTTGTCTTTATCTTCATGGCCTGTTGCAAAATCTTTTTCTTTCAGAATTCCTGCTTTTCCAGAAATAGCAATTCCCAAAAGACAAACTACAACTCCTAATAAAACCAATTGTCCTCCAGGATTTGAAAGCATATGAGAGAATGAAATTTTCCCTTCAGTTGGATAGATATCATAATAAATAGAAGGTACCAAAGCTCCAAAAGCAGAACAGAATCCTAAGATAATTGAATTCCCAAGTGACATTCCAAGGTAACGAACTCCTAACCCGTAAGTTAGTCCTCCAACTCCCCAAATCAATCCCATTGTATAGGTAAAAGCTTTGATTGTTGGCGAAGCCGCAGCGATAACTTCTGTGAAATGTGGAATCGTTAGATAAGCTGCTATTGGTGGTACGATTAGCCAGGAAAAAAAACCTCCTACGATCCAGTAGCTTTCCCAAGCCCAATTTTTAACTTTTTTGAATGGCATATAAAAACTCCCTGAAGAAAATCCTCCAATGGAGTGAAAAATGATTCCTAATAATGATTCCATTTATAATTTTGTTTGTGGTTATTTGTGATAGTTAATCTCGTTTTGTAAAATAAGAGAATGTAAAAAACAAAACTATCCTGTACTATCCTTTAATGATTTTTACGTTTATGTTAAAACCGAATAGTATTGCAAAGAAGAACACATTTATAGTAGATAAATAAATTTAAAATCTCTATTTTAGCAATCGATTTCGCAATTGTCGTATCCGCAATTGGTATTAAATAAGCAAATTATCAAAATATGAAAGTATTACCTTATTTAATTGGGTAATTCTGCGAAAGAAGAAGCAAAAGTGATGTTCAGAAAGATTTTCAGATTCCGCTTTTAATACAAATTATAATTCAGAATTATGTTTTACTTTTTATCCAAAACATAATTTGCAAGACTTACAAAATGATTAAACTTATTAAAATCGATGAAGATTCAAGGGTTCCAAAATACAAACAGATTGTAGACTCTATCCTGCAAAATATTGCGAACGGAAATTTGAAGATCAATCAAAAAATACCTTCCATAAATAGCTTTAGCGAAGAGTTCTACATGTCGCGAGATACGGTTGAGAAAGCGTATAACATATTAAAGGAACGAAAAATCATTTCTTCTATCAGAGGAAAGGGCTATTATATTACGCGTACCAAACTTGAATCTAAAGTAAATATATTGTTCCTCTTTAATAAATTGAGTGCGTACAAAATGAAAACGTACAACTCGTTTATTGACACGGTCGGAGCCAATGCACATACCGATTTACATATTTACCACTGCGACGAAACCTTGTTTTTGAATTTACTGGACAAGTTTGAAGGTGCATACGATTATTATGTAATCACAACGCACTTTAAAACCGATGAACTGAAACACTTAAGTTTTACAGATGATGTTGTAAAAGCTATTCAGAGAATTCCAAGAGAAAAACTGGTTATCATGGATAATATAAAGCTTAATATGGATGGTGAAATCATCAAGATTTATCAGGATTTTGAAAATGATATTTACAATGCCTTAAAAGAGGGACTTTCGAAAATAAAGAAATACAAAAAACTTATTTTAGTATATCCTGAGAAAGCCGTCTATCCTTACCCACGCCGCATCTTACACGGATTTAGAAAATTCTGCGTGGAATATGAAATCAATTTTGAAATTCTGGATGAAGTTTACGATGATATGATTCTTAAAAAAGGCGATTTGTTTATTACTATTGAAGAGTCAGATCTGGTGAATTTGATGAAACAAATCAGAGATGAAGAATACGAATTAGGAAAAGATATTGGCGTTATCTCCTATAATGACACACCATTAAAAGAATTACTGGGTATTACTGTAATGTCTACCGATTTTAATGTAATGGGAGAAACCGCCGGCCGAATGATTTTGAATAAAGAAAAAGGATCGGTTAAAGTGCCTTTTAATTTTATTGATAGAAATTCTATTTAAGGTTCTAAGATACTAAGGTTCTGAGGTTTTTTTTAAAGATGCTAAATTGCTGAGATACTAAGGTTGTAGAATAATCTCGCAAATACGCAAAGTTTTTTAGATAATTATTGAATAGCCTCCAGCTTTATCTGGAGGCTATTCAATATAATAGTCAAAAACCTTAGAACCTAAGTATCTCAGCAACTTAGAACCTTTCCTCTAGAACCTTTGCACCTTTGTCACTTTGAACCTTCATTAAAATAATGTTGGGTTTCGGAGCTGGTTTCATGTCTTTGCCCATATAAAAACTCGTATGTGGCGGCTGATTGTAGCCTACATTTTGCCAGGCAATACTTAATCTGTATTGTGGGTCGTGCATTAGCGTATATTGTCTGATTTCGGTTGGAATAGTGGTCGAATAAATTCTTAATTCTTTATTGTCTTCCGATCTTAAAATTAACTCTTCGCGCCAGTCTCCTAAAATATCTGCAGAAAGTGCCGGTGTTGATTTTGTTCCGTTGTTTGATGCTGCTCCGCTGGCCGTAAATAATCTTCCTGCATTATATTTGTCTATATAATTTGCATTCAGAAGTTCTCTTGAAGTATCGCCATCCCAATAAATTAAAAAATTAGTTGATGTGGGTGCTTTTCCAATCACATTTCCTTTCATATCATGCAAATCCGGAGAACCTGACCACCAACATTGTGCTCCCTTTCTGGTTGGATCTATATTGTCAGCAACGCCACGACCAACATCTTTATCAAGTGAATCGGTAAACAAAACTTTTCCATCAGCGGCAGAAAAAAAGGTTACTCCCGGACCTGTCGTTCCGTTTTCTATTTCATGAATTCCAAAAACTTCCAGACCTGGAACATCCAGATCAAGATCGGTAACATGCAAAGCATCGCCATGCCTGAAACCTGTTGTATACAAACCCTGCCCGTTATCATCTACACACATCGATCCGTATATAATTTCATCTTTTCCATCAGCATCTACATCAGCAACTGTTAGTCCGTGATTTCCCATTCCGGAATACGGATTTTCGGCATCTTTACTATCAAAAACCCATCTTGAAGTCAGTTTACCATTTTTAAAATCCCATGCAGCCAGAACTGTTCTTCCGTAATAGCCGCGACACATTACAACGCTCGGGTGAATACCGTCCAGATAAGCGATACACGCCGTAAAACGATCTATTCTGTTTCCTTTGGTATCGTTTCCACCGCTTCCGCCATGTCCACCCCAACCAGCAAGATCACCACGCTGTGCAATATAATCTACAGTTGTAATTAGTTTTCCGGTTCTTCCATCAAAAACCGAAAGATATTCAGGACCTTTCAAAATTTTACCAAAAACGGGAGAATTCGGATCTCTGTCTACCCAGTCTTTCGAAGCATCACCCACTACATTATTTTGGCTGTCGGTAGTGCCATCTGCTGTTTTGCAGACGAATTCTGAGATTCCGTCACCATCCAAATCGTACACCATAAACTGTGTATAATGTGCGCCTTCGCGAATGTTTTTTCCTAAACAAATTTGCCATAGAAACTTTCCATCTAAAGTATACGCCTGAAATATTGGTGGGTCTGTAATTCCTTTAAATGAATTGTCCAGACTTTTTCCGGTCATATGCACGATCAAATCATACCTTCCGTCACCATTTAAATCGCCAACAGAAAGATCATTCGGAATATAACCTTCAACTGGTTTTAAAACAATTGACAAATAATCTTTATCCGGACTTGCAGCCGGAATAGTAAAACTCCCTTGTGTATCCGTTTCTTTTCCTTTTAAAACCGTCTTTACAAACCACGTATTTTCTTCCTGCGGATTTGCTTTGGAATCTACAAAATTGGTTGCTCCTGAAATTGCTTTGTCATTCAGTTTTATGGCTTTTTTAGCACCACTTTTTCGGTATAAATTAAAAGCCAAATCATCAGCATCAGTTCCTAAAACACGCCAACCAATAAAAAACTGACCTTTGTCTTTAACGGCAATAATGCCCCGGTCTAAATTTTCCATTTGTCGTTGCGCAAATATGGAACAAGAGAAAAACAATAATAGTAATAGTAATCTATTTTTCATAATTGATTTTTTTATTTATAAAGTTTCACGCAGATTTAAAAGATTTAAGCAGATTAGCACAGATTTATTTTAATGCAATCTTTTCATTCCGACAGAGGAGGAATCTCCGTAAGTAGCTCCGTTGCTATTGGTGACAATCTTTGTAGAGTTAGTTGCGGAGATTCCTTGTTCATCGAAATGACAAACTGTGCCTAAAACTAAAACTTAGAACCTCAGAACCTTAGTACCTTTAAACTAAAACATCTTCTTAAAACCTTCACTCTTCACCTTCCATGTACCGTCTTTTGGAAAACCAGGATTTTCTTCTGTCGTTCCGTCCCAACCAGCGCACATCATGGCAACCGCAGTTAATAACCCTCCGTTTCCGGGAAGGTACAAAGTCAGTCTTTCTGCCTGATAATTGTGTCCGTTTTTCAAATAGGTGTTTGTTGTTACGTTCATAAACAAAGCATCAATTGCTTTATCCGGCATGTTTAAACGCGCTGCAGACATTGCGGTCATCGGGAAATCCCAACCCCAGGTTTTGTCCCAGGACCATGTTTTCCAAACCAGATCAAAGGTATTTTTCATGATTTTTTTATCCAAAAGAGAAGTTTCAGGAAGCATCCCGAAAGTTCCTAAAACGGACGGATGATCTGTTTTGAATTCTGGATTGGTATAAGAATCTGTTGCGCTTTCTGTTGCTAAATAAACCTGATCAGCAACTGGTAAAGGCGATAATTTTGCTAAAACCGTTTCCCATTTTTCAGGTACTTTTTGGTTTAATTTTTTCTTCCAGGCAATGGCAGTTTTTAAAGCCCAATTCCAATACGCCAATTCATAGGTTGGATTAAAAGTTTCCATTGCTTTAAAACGTTCTTGTGCCGGTATCACGCCTGGCCCTAACACATAACGATCGTTTTTAGCATCGTAATTAGCAAACGAAGCCATGAAATCTGCTGTTGCAAAAACGCGTTCGCTGTATAAATTTAAAGTAGCTGTTGTAGGTTTGTCACGGTATATTAATTCGGCATAGGTAATAAAATGAGGCTGCTGCCAGATTAAAAATGAACCTACAGAGGACGGACTTTCATTCCCATCAGGATCTGTCATTTTTTGCCATCTTGCACCATCAAAACCTTGTCTTTTGGCAATATTTTTAGCCTTATCAAAAACTTTTTGATACCACGGAAGACTTTTTTCTAATAACTCCGGTCTTCCCCATAGTGCAAAGTGAACACCATGCCACCAATGCATTTCTAAGTGCGGTTTTCCATACCAACTGTTATACGTTAAACCTGTTTCCTGCGGTGGTACTTTTCCTGTACATTGCACTTTTGTTAAATATTGTGATAAAATCACTCTTCGCTCTAATTCAGGAGCGCGTTTGTCTGTACTTCCAGAAAAATCTACAGCTGCACCACTTTTCCAAAATTGCTCCCAACCTTTTATGCTGCTGTTTTCAATCTCAGCAAAAGAAGAATTTGCAGCCGATTTTTTATTTGCTACAGCAAAAAGACAACTTAATTCTAAAGTATTGGTATTTAATGCTTCTACTACAAAATAATGATCTCCTGCCTTTTTGATTTGTGCAGTTCCTTTCCAGTTTAAATTGACATTGTATGAAATGCTGTCCATCACATGCGTCACAACTGCTTCGTTTTTCGACTTCTCAACAAGAGTACTTTTGTAATCCTCTTTTCCTTCCCATTTTGTTCCCATATCGCCCCAATCTCCGGTTGGAAACGGAATTCTCAAACTGATTTTTAAACGCTTTTGCTGCAATAAATCTGACTTAACTTTTACGCCAATAGCATCTTTTTCCTGATGTGAAACTGTAACAACTGTTACCGGAATTCCTTCTACTTCAAAATAACTTTCAATTTCTCCTGTCCATAAATTCAATTTTTGAGCAATCGATTTGATGTCTTCGGGTTTTGCCAGACTTCCATCTTTTTTCGTGATTTCAAAACCTAAATTCCCCAACTGCAATAAATGCGGATTTTGTCTGAACCAGTTTACAGCTTCAACTTTTCGCGCCGGTTCTTTGATCTGAACTGTATATGAAATGTCTCTGCCATACTGTTTGTAATCACGTAAAGTCTCTGAGAATTTATATCCTTTTGTATTTTTATAACTATCCCATCCCCATTCTGACTGTGTTCCTAACGGAATTCCGTTTTCGTATTTCTTAGGAAATGTCTGCAATCCGGTGGCATCAACGGTAAAAGCAAAAGCGCCGTTTCCGACGGTCAAAGAAGCCAAAGTATCGATGGCTGTGATTTGAACATTATGTCGGGTTACCAAAGCTTTTCTGTCTATTTTTTGTGCAGACAACGACAAGGAAAATAATGCCGTAATAATTAATTGATATTTTTTCATTGCCTATAATTTGGTTAAATATGCCGCCCCACTGGGGCTTAAATCTTGGGGTTAATCTTTTTCTATAAACATATTGCTCCTCTGGAGCATTTTAAATTTTAGTCACACAGTTATCTAATTGACATATTTTCTAATTTTCTAATTTTCTAATTTTCTAATTTTCTAATTTTCTAACTATCTAATCAAAGTCACACTCATCAAACCCATCACTACATCATTTGCAATCGTTCTCAAAGTAAGATTCTTTAATGTTTTGTTTTTATTCAATGGCAATTCCAAAATCGTTCCGGCGCCGCCATCAATTCCGTAACTTGAAAAACCTTTTATGTTTGTAAAATCTTTGAACGTTCTTGAAATTTCTCCCGATTTAAAATAAACTCTCGGAGGTTTTGGTGCATCTGTGGTAAAAGCCAGTCCGTCAACAAAATAATCCTGCTCAATTGGCCACCAGTTTTCCGGATTTTTTAACGGTAAAACATCTGATGTTCCATCTGTATATTCCACTTTAATTTCGCCATTTATAATGCGGCTTTGCATTGGATTTGTTGTACCGGCCACCATAAAATAAGCGTGTGAAGCTTTTCCGTCAAGCGGAATAGTAACCTTTTCAGGAAAAGTATCCCACATTGAAGTGAAAATAATATTCTTTACCTTTTCATCAGAAGGCGTTTGAAACGGAATTCCATTTGCAGTTCTAATTTGTCCGTTTGCTTTTGCTTTTTCGCGTAAGCCTTTATCATCAATTTTTACCGAAACATTTGGATAACACCAATTTCCAATTCCTTGTTTTGGCAATTGTAAAGTTACCGTTTTGGGTCTTGGTGAAAGATATTCGTAATTGAAAATATCGGTTACTTTGGAATTAAAAAAGGATGAAAGTGAAATGGTTTCTGTTTTTACAGCTTTATCCAGAGGCACATCCCAATTTGTTTCTTTATTGGATTTCTCTTCAGTTTTAATATTCAAATCAATCGGATTCCACCATGATAATTCACCTTGTTTTAATTCAATAAAAAACGTTTTATGACCATTGCCATTTACTTTTGCCGCAAGAGCATTATCCATTTTTGAAATCTCACTTAAAACCGATTGCGGATCCCTAACAGAAATAATTTTAGCTTTAGAAGCTATCAGATTTATCGATTGTACGGAAGTATAAAGTGTTTCTGCTTTTAATTCTTCTAAAACATTTCCTTTCCAATTTACAATAACATCATAAACCGGATTAAAAGGCATTTCAATACTTATTTTTGGCGCTCCGATACTTTCCGGAATCAACTTCCAACTTACCTCTTTTCCATTTACTTTAATATTTTCTATTGCATCAAAAGGCGCATTTAGAATCAATTTTAAATTCATTTTTGACGACAAACGATTCTCAATTTGATAGGTATCTTTTTTATTTTCTCTTTTGAAAGAAAAAGTAACATCCGGAATTTCTAAAGAAGCTTCCTTCCATTTTGAAGGAAAACCGGGCTTTATTGTTAAAACTCCTGCAAGAGCGTCTGGCTGAATACCGTAAAGGCCTTCGACTAAAGTTCTTGATGCCATCCCGATTGGATCTGCAAAATCACGGTACAATTCACCACGAATGGCATCCTGATACATCAGTTGCTCAAAACCTCCCGGAGAAGCACCTAAATACATGCTTTCAATAAGTGCACTTTCCCACATTCTATAGGCTTCATCCGTTTGACCTCCTTGCCAGAAAGCCAATGCAGTATGCAACTGTTCCGCCAAAGCCACATTGTTGATAGACCACGTATAAGGCTGCCAATTGGTGGTGCTGATCATATAAAGGTCTTTTTTATCAAGACCTTCTGCCGAAATTGGAATATGCGGAATTTGATTTTCGACATATCCCAGCATCTGATAACTTTCAAATGGGTTCGACAGCTCCGAATCTATCGTGTGGTAAATGCTCCAAATGCCAGGCGTGTCATGTAATAATCGGTTTCCGAGTGCGTCTTTATATTCGGCAAAAATTCCTTTATTCGGAATCCAAAGTTGGTCGTTTGTTGCTTTTAAAATTTTATCTGCTTCTTTAGAAAACGGGCTCGCATCTTCGTTTATTTTCTTTGCCGTTTCAGCAACTGTTTTATTAGCATAATAATTATAGGCAGAAGAATGAATCACGCCGCCGCCGCTATATTGCAAGGCATCACTCGCCCAAATGGTTGCGTATGCATCATAAAGTCCGTCTCCATCTGCATCAAAATTTCGTTTTTCCCAATTCAAATGTCTTTGGATTGTTGGCCACATTTCTTTCATAAAAGCAGTGTCACCTGTCCATTTAAAATGACGAAGCATTTCATCTATAAAAACCAAATTCATATCGTAATGATGGGCTACAGTATTTTTATTTGGGCTTCGGCTAATGTATCCACTGCTGAACATTGCCGTTCCTATTTCTTCTTTTTGACGTGCCAGATTCTTTTCTTCATCAAAAACAACCGGACCACTTTCAGGACTTGTAACCTGCGATTTACTATAACTTTCAAAATGTGATTTTGCCCTGTCGTGCCATCCCAAAGGATCTGCCGTATACGCACCACGCCATGCATTTAAGTACATTCTCCAGGCAATCGCACCATGAAGATAGGCGGGACTTTCCCAAATTCCATCGGAAGCAATGGAAAGTGCTGCACCTAAAGTATTAATATAAGGATCTGGAGTAACAACTTTAACTCTATTGGCTAAAAGATGGGTTTCCTGAACTGATTTCTGATACAATTGAGCTGATCCTTTTTGAGAAACATCAACTTTTAGATCTTCAGTTGCTAAAAGCCAATAGTTACTTTTTTCAGTAATTGAATTTATTTTTCCTGTAATAACAGGCAAAGTTTCTGCATTAGAAGTAAATAATTCCAAAGGAGTTTTTTGTTGATTGGCATTCGCTAAATGCGTTTCTGATTCCGGAAAAAATCCAACCAGACTTTTATTATTTCCTGTTTTTTGTTTGTTGGTTTCAGAACCATATTCCAACAAAAAAGATTGTTTTTGGATCGTATATTTATTGTTGATGCAATAGTCCGGCTGTAAATAAAATACAGATTCCGGATCAGCACCAATATCGCCGTCACGACTAAATTTCTTACCTGTAGCGCCACCAAACGCCCAGATTAAATTACTATTTTTAGCTACATTTTTACCGTATACTTTTACAATAAAACCTTCTTTTTCTTTTAAAGCAACTACATCAACAAACAATTTTCCATTTCCTAAAATAGGATCTTCAATGGTATATTGCATGATTCCCAAAACATATCTGGTATCAATTTTAGAAGCTTCGGTAATCCATTTGCTTTCTTTTCCGTTTACTATTCCAAGCTTGAAGTTGCCACCCATACCCGGCATATACATCGCAAACTCAGGTAAATCTCCGGTTTCAACTCTAAAACCAGTATTCGAACCATACAATGCGCGGTTAAATTTTCGGATTCCGTTTTTCAATACAAAACTGTTTCCCTCTGGCACATAATGTATTTTACGTACAGGCTTTTTTTCCTGACTATATATAATGGCAGAACAAAAAAAGAAGGTACCGATAATTACAAGTATATATTGTATTTTTATTTTCATAAATTTCATTAAGGGAGCTATATCATTGTAAGTTTTCAAACAAGTAGTTTTACCTATTTATTCTTAATTATTTAATAATTTAACCGCAATTTCTCTGTTTTTTTATGGTATAGCATCCTGTACCTACCTGATTTTTATAATATAATAATTTACAATACTATATTATTTTAACATCATAGTACAGGATACTATATAAAATCGGAACTGTTAGCTTTGAAAATGAAATAACTTAAATCCAAAAAATTGATAAAAATCAGTACTTTTTTATGCGTGTTTTGTTTTGTTATGCCTGCTTCTATTTTTGCAATGCATGTTGACAATCCTTTAACTAACAATTGCTTTTTATCAAAAACAATTTCTTCTGATAGTATTAAAAACAGCAAATCAATTTCATTTCATTTTAGCACTTCAAAAAATGTAAAAGAAATTTCGATTGACAAACCTTTACTTTACGATTCAAATACAGGATATGGTTTTGATTTTAATTCTTCTTCGAAAGTAAAAATCAATGCCACTTCTTTTTCTTGTGAAAAACCAGCTTATTTCTCCGTACAACTTCCGGAAGGAAATTATCAGGTCGAAGTGACTATGGGAAGCAACGAAAAAGCTTCAAATGTTACTATTAAATCAGAGTCAAGAAGATTGATGGTAAATCAATTATCAATTCCAAAAGGACAAAAAGTAACAAAAACATTCAATATCAATATCAGAACACCAAAAATCGATAATCAAGTAAATGTTACACTTAAAGACAGGGAAAAAGATATTTTGGATTGGGATGATAAACTGACGCTGGAATTTTTAGGTCAAATTGCTATTCAGGATATAAAAATCACATTGAAAGATAATCTTACGGTTGTTTATTTGGCCGGAGATTCAACCGTAACCGATCAGGATGTGGAACCTTGGGCTTCCTGGGGACAATTTATTACCAATTATTTTGATGACAACGTGGTTGTCGCGAATTATGCTTATTCGGGATCTTCGTTAAGTTCTTTTAAAAATGGAAATCGTTTAAAAAAGATACTTACCCAAATTAAAAAAGGGGATTATCTGTTTGTGGAATTCGGACATAATGACGAAAAAATCAAAGGCGAAGGAAATGGTGCCTGGGGATCGTATTCAGATCTATTAACCGAATTTGTTCAATCTGCAAAAGAAAAAGGTGCTATACCAGTTTTAGTTACACCAACACAACGCCGTTTCTTTAATAAAAATGGCACCCTAAAAGAAACGCATGGTGACTTTCCTGCTGCTATGCGTGCCGTTGCCCAGAAAAATAATATTGCTCTGATTGATGTTACTAAAATGACAACCGAATTATACGAAGCCTGGGGCGATGAACCTTCAAGAAAAGCTTTTGTACAATATCCTGCCCGTACTTTTCCGGGACAGGAAAAAGCGTTAGACGACAATACTCATTTTAATAGTTTTGGCGCAAACGAAATTGCACTTTGTGTATTAAAAGGAATTCGTGAACTCGATATTCCATTAAAAAAACAAATCAAAAAAGAAACACCCAATTACAATCCGAAGAAACCAAATTATATTTCGAGTTGGACACTTCCATTAAGTGACCGATTTGAAATTGCTAAACCAGATGGTAATTAACCATTCCAGAATTCACCAATTATGCAACTAAAAAACACTATCCAAAATCTTACTCTTGCTGCGTTTACACTTTTGCTTGCGCAAAACGGCAATGCACAACAAACCGACAAAATTTATCTTTCAGGTAAAGATTTTGAACACCCTGTACAATGGGATTTTTATTGTACCGGTGGCAACAATAGCCAAAAATGGTCCAAAATAAACGTTCCGTCGCAATGGGAATTAGAAGGTTTTGGTGAATATACCTATGGACGCTGGTACAAGGAATTGGAACAAAAAGAACCTAGCAAGGAAGAAGGTTTGTATAAATATGAATTTGAAGTTCCTGCGGATTATAAGGATAAAAATGTTTTAATTGCTTTTGGCGGTGCCATGACGGACACTGAAGTAAAAGTAAACGGAAAACTGGCAGGAGCGATTCACCAAGGTGGTTTTTATGAATTTAAATATGATATTTCCTCTTTACTAAAATACGGTTCTAAAAATATTTTAGAAGTTCATGTTTGGAAACATTCTGCTAATAAATCAGTAAATGCGGCAGAAAGAAGAGCGGACTGGTGGTTATTTGGCGGAATTTATCGCCCTGTTTGGCTGGAATTTGCGCCAAAAACTCATATTCAGAATATTGCTGTAAATCCTAAAATGGATGGCTCCGTTACTGTTGATTTGAATCTTAAAAACATTCCGAAAAATGCCACTTTAGAAGCAACACTTAAAGGTTTAAATGGAGAAGATTTCCAAACTTTTACTTTTCCTATTAAAGCAAAAAGCAATACAGCAACTATTGCAGCACAATGGAAAGGCATCAAGACGTGGAATCCGGAAACTCCTAATTTGTATGATTTACAATTGGTTTTAAAACAAAACGGAACTGCAATTCACAAATATGATAAACGAATTGGTTTTAGAACTCTGGAGTTTAGAAAGCAGGACGGAATTTATGTTAATGGTACTAAAATTATCATGAAAGGAATTAACCGTCACTCGTTTTGGCCGGAAGGCGGAAGAAGCACCAGCAAACGCATCAGTGAATTGGACGGAAAATTAATCAAAGACATGAATATGAATGCGGTTCGCGGTCATTATCCTCCAGATACACACTTTTTAGAAGTTTGCGATTCCCTGGGGCTTTTTGTTTTAGATGAATTAGCGGGCTGGCAAAACTCTTATGATACCGAAACCGGGAAAAAATTAGCAACTGAAATGATTACACGTGATGTCAATCATCCTTCCGTAATTATTTGGGATAACGGAAATGAAGGTGGATGGAACTATGATACCGACAAAATTTTCGCCAATCTTGATCCGCAAAAAAGAATTGTAATTCACCCCTGGGCCGATTTTAACGGTTGGGATACACACCACTATCCTACTTATTTAACCGGAATGCATCGTTTTAATGCGGGTGAAAATGTGTTTTTTCCAACGGAATTTATGCATGGAACTTATGATAACGGACATGGAGCAGCTTTGGAAGATTTTTGGAATCGTTATAAAGAAAGTCCATTGTTTGCCGGAGGATTTATGTGGGCGATGTTAGACGAAGCCGTAAAACGCTCGGATTGGACTGGCGATGTTAAATTTGATTCGAAAGGTTCGCTTGCCGCGGATGGAATTTTAGGACCTCATCGCGAAAGAGAAGGAAGTTATTATACAGTAAAAGAAGTTTGGGCGCCAATTCAGTTTCAGCCAAAACAGGTTTCTGAAAATTTTGATGGTTCATTCTTTATCAAAAATGATTATTTATTCAGCAATTTGAATACCTGCAAAATGGAATTTAAAGTGATGAAAGCAGAAAATAATGTACTTTATTCTAATGGTGTTTCATCAGCAATAAGTTCTGGAAAAATTGAAATTCCGAGTATGGATCCTGGTGAAACCCGTAAAATTCAATTTGCCGTTCCAAATAATTTTGCTGATGGAGATATTTTATCCATCACGGCTTACGATCAGTTCAATAAAGAAATTTATACCTGGACATGGCCAATTCATAAAGCTTTGTATTATGCGAATAAATTCTTAGCTGTTCAAAATACAAAGGCAAAAGCATCAGCGGTAAAAACTGCTAGTACTATCACTTTAAAAGGAAGTGCTATTACCGTTATTCTAGACACTGCAACCGGAGAAATTTCATCTGTAAAAAATGCAAATTCCAGTATTCCGTTAACAAATGGTCCACGACCAATTGGAATGAAAGCCAAATTAAAAGACATTCAGGTTTTACAAGACGGAGATAAGGCAATTTGCGTTGTAAATTATACTGGTGGATTAGCTTCGATTAAATGGATTATGGAGCCGGACGGAAGATTTAAAATGGAATTGGTTGCCCTGAAAAATGCTTCTGGCGGCGAAGGTTTTGATGGTGCCTTTTTTGAAGATAAAATTAGCGCTTTCGGAATTACTTTTAGTTTTCCGGAGAAAGAAGTTACCGGAATTAAATGGTTTGGAAGAGGTCCGTACCATGTTTGGAAAAACAGAATTAAAGGAACAACTTTCGGCATTTGGGAGAAAGACTATAATAATACTATTACCGGGGAAAGTTTTGAGAATTTGATTTATCCTGAATTCAAAGGTTATCACGCTAATTTATTAGGAGCAAACTTAAAAGCCGGAACATCATCCTTTAAAGTTTTTAGCGAAAATGACAATTTGTTCCTAAGATTATTTACACCCGACCTACCTAAAAATGGTTTCCCGGGCAGTTATCCACAACCACCATTTCCTGACGGAGATATTTCGTTTATGTATGAAATTCCGGCGATGCGGGATTTCAAACCTCTGGAACAACAAGGACCTCAAAGTCAGCCAACGAATATAAGAATCAAAAGCGGAGATGATGGGATAAAGATGAATTTGTGGTTTGATTTTAGAAACTAAAAAAAGTTTCAGGTTTTCTTTGTTTGCTCCGCCAATTCGGCTAAAGCCTCGTGTCAGGTTTCAGGTTTCGGGTTTTAATACTGGATAATTTAACCGCAAGGTTCGCTAAGAATTACGCGATGTACGCAAAGCTTTGCAGTCTTTGCGGTTAAGTAAGCTCATTTCACAACTCACAACTCACAACTCACAATTCACAACTCACAATTCACAACTCACAATTCACAATTAAAAAACATGAAATCAATTAAAATACTTTCTGTCTTCATTTTGGCAGTATTATTTTTCAATTTTACTTCAAAACAAGACAACAAACCAACTGTTTACATGGTTGGAGATTCAACCGTGAAAAATGGCAAAGGCGACGGAACCGGCGGACTTTGGGGTTGGGGCGATTATATTGGACAGTTTTTGGACACTACAAAAGTCCATATCGAAAATCATGCTTTGGGCGGAACAAGTTCGAGAACTTTTCAGGATAAAGGTTTATGGATTGAAGTTTTAAACAAACTTAAAAAAGGTGATTACGTTTTGATTCAGTTTGGGCATAATGACGACGGTCCCTTAAACGATACTATTCGTGCCAGAGGAACAATCAAAGGTATTGGAAATGAAACTCAGGAAATCGATAATTTAATTACCAAAAAACATGAAACGGTTCACAGTTACGGATGGTATATTGAGAAAGTAGTTAAAGAAGCAAAATCAAAAGGTGCCATTCCGATTATTTGTTCGCCGATTCCGAGAAACGACTGGAAGGACGGAAAAGTACCTTGCAACGATCAATCATACGGCTTATGGGCCAAACAAATTGCTGAAAAGGAAAAAGTAACTTTCATCAATTTGAATGAAAAAATGGCTGTTGAAATGGAAAAATTTGGTGAAGCAAAAGTAACCGGAACTTATTTCTACAAAAAAGACCATACACATACTTCTGCAAAAGGCGCTGTCCTTTCGGCTTCAATTATTATTACTGAATTGAAAGCGAGTAAAAATTCTTTAAAAAATTACATTTTACCAAATCCAAAAATTGTACTTCCGGCTAAGAAAAAAGTCTTTTTAATTGGCGATTCTACCATGGCCAGTAATGACGGTAATCCTGATGCTGTGGGTTGGGGCGTTGCTTTTCCTAAATATTGTGATACCACGAGAATTGAAGTAATCAACAAAGCACGAGGTGGAAGGAGCACCAGAACTTTTGTTAATGAAGGACTTTGGGAGGAAGTGAAAAACCAATTGCAACCCGGAAATTTTATTCTGATTCAGTTTGGACATAACGACGCGGGTGCAGTTGACAAAGAAAAACTAAGAGGTTCCTTAAAAGGAAATGGTGACGAAACGCAGGAAGTAACACGCCCTGATGGCTCAAAAGAAATTGTAAATACTTTTGGCTGGTATATGGCAAAATTTATCAGAGAAGCCAAAGAAAAAGGTGCAATTCCGATTGTTTTAAGTCAAACACCAAGAAACGAATGGCCAAATGATAAGGTAGAACGCAGAACTGATACTTATGGCACCTGGTCGAAAATTGCAGCCGATAAAGAAGGCGCTTTTTATATTGATTTAAATGAAATTGTGGCCCAGAAATATGAAGCTTTAGGAAAAGAAAAAGTAAAAACATTCTTTCCGAAAGATCATACGCATACCGGTTTGGAAGGCGCCACACTAAATGCACTAACTGCTGCAGAAAGCATTAAGAAACTAAAAGACTGTAACTTAAAAGATTATATTGAAATACCTAAATAATTTGCCTTAGAAAGCTTTATATTTATTCTTATTTGTAAAGTGTCAAAAATGAAAGCAAAAGTTTATTTACTACTGATACTATTTTCGTTAGTAGGCTGTAATATGCAGAATTCTATTGAAGAAAATTTAATAACAGAATCTGATGAACATTGGGTGTATTATAATTCAAACTCAACTCATTTTACCTATTTTAAATTTAATAAAGATAAATTGAGTCATCGCTTCAAAAGAAATGAAAAAGGACAACTTTACGAATATCATGATGAAGGAGATGTTGACAAAGTGCCTAAAAAATGGTCTGTATCAAAAGATAGCGTTTTAACCTGGGGAAAATTTAAATATGATGTTGTCAGCTATTCTAAAAGTACTATTATTTTAACCTTTCCTATCGCGAAAGAACCATTTGCAGGTTATATCTTTTTAGTAAAACAAAAAGACAGTGAAATAAAAACGGGGCCAAGCGTATTTGAGCAGAAAAGCCTTAAACATCGTGAAAGATAATTCACCTAAATAATTACAGAAACACTCATAAAAAAACCTCGTTTAATTGCTTAAACGAGGTTTTTATTTTTTGAATACGAAGTATTATTTTTTTGATTCTTCGATAGAAACTTTTCTGAATTCTTTTAAAAGTTTTTCAATTTCTAAAGTAGCTTTACGAGCTCTTGGTCCAGCAGCTTTGATTCCTTTTTCAGTTAAAGATTCAGCTTCTGCTTTGAATGCGTCAATTTCGGCGTTGATTTTTACTAATAGATCTTTCATGCTTATACTTGTTAAATTAAGGCGCAAAAATAAAAGTTTGCTTGATAGATAACGCATGTTTAGTGTTAAAATTGTAACTCTTTTTACCGTTTTAGTTAATAATAAATTAACCTCCAGGCTTTGCGCCTTACTATCAATTCATTACATAAAAAATAAAAATCAATCTTTTTTCTTCTTACTACTTAATTCTGACCTCTTAGTATCTATTTACAGTACTTTTTCTACCGCTATTTTATTTAATATTCTCGTTATTCACCTTTTTCGCATCCTTTTTAAACTGATTCTCAAGTGCCATTTTCATTTGTGTCGCGATTGCCTCGTTTTGGTTCCAGACATTATTTTTTTCTTCCGGATCTTTTTCGATATTGTAAAGTTCATAATCCTCAGGAATTCCTTTAAGATGTCGCGTTCTGATTATTTTCCAGGGTTTACTGATTAGACATTCCTGCAAATGACCTCGAATGTAAATTTCTTTATTAGGAATCGCTTTGTTTTGAGAAATCGCCGGCCAAACATTGATCCCTTCTACGGTTTGAGGTAGTTTATTGTCACCCGCAAGGAATAAAATACTGGGCAATAAATCAATAACTGAGATATAACCTGAATTTTTATAACTTTTCAAATGGTCTTTCCAATACATCACACACGGAACTCTGACAGCACCTTCATAATTCGACGTTTTCCAGTCCCTAAGAGGTTTATTATCTCCAAGAGTAGCATTGGATGGATGGACGCCGTTATATTCATTTTTGGAATCCCAATTTTCCATAGCGCCGTTATCACTCATAAAGATCACCAAGGTATTTTTATCGAGTTTTTGCTCCTTCAATTTTTCAAGCAATATTCCTATGCTGTTATCCAAATGACTCACGGCGGCAGCATAATCCCTTCTTGAACTGTCTTTAATCGAATTCATATAAGGTTCTTTCCATTTTTGCTCTTCCTGTAAAGGAAAATGCGGGGCACTGTAAGCAACTTGTAAAAAGAAACTTTTATTGGAATCACGAATTTCCGAAAGCCACTTGATGGTTTCATTCGTTATTAAGTCGGTCACATGGCCTTTCTCTTCTACAAACTCACCATTTCTATGCCAACTTTTATCTCCATTTTTATATAGATGCGTGTATTGATCTAATTGTCCGTGTAAAAAACCGTACGAGTAATCAAACCCATACGCTTTAGGTCCACTACTGAGTTGTAATCCTAAATGCCATTTTCCAATCAGTGCTGTCTGATAGTTATTCTGGTGCAATAATTTTGGCAAAGTAGGTATTGAGTCTGGTAGTTTTGTCTGATCCCTGTCTCCAATTGGAGCCACAATTCCCATACGACTCGAAGGTCTTCCTGTCAATAAACTGGCTCTTGTTGGAGAACAGGTAGGATTAACATAAAAACGGTCTAATTGTACACCGTTCTTAGCTAAAAGATCAATGTTGGGTGTTTTGATTATAGAACCATGATAACCTACATCATTCCATCCCAGATCATCCGCAATAATCAAAATAATATTTGGTTTTTCAATTGATTTCTTTACTGTATTCTGACTATATGAAATTGAAAAACAAAGCAATAAAATCACTACTAACCTTGTTCCTGTATTCTTGTTTTTCATCATTTTAAAATTTAAATTAAATCTTTGAATCTTTTACTGTTATATAATCCAATACAATTCCGGTCTGATTGACTTCTACCTTGATTGTATGTTTTCCTTTTTGCAAATTAGATGCAGATACTTTTATAATAGCACTATTTCGTAATACATTTTCCTTCCAGGTTGTATCACGATCTTTGGTATTTGTTTTGAAAAACTGAGTTACATTTCCATCAATCTGAACTCCTATTTCATGATCAAAATTATTAGAATGCGTGGGCAACAAATGAACTTCAATTTCATATTCTCCTGTATTTTCTATTTCAAATTCGTAACAGACAAAAGGCTTTTCTGTTTTAAAATAGTGTTGTTTCAACGGAAATAAAGTAATCGCATTATCACTATATCCTAATCCGTTAATGGTCTTCCATTGATATTCTCTCGTCTCTTTTTTAGAGACAAATTGATTCGCCTGAATCACAATTTGCTTCGAACTTGTTTTTGCTGATTCAGTAGAAAATGTATTCTTTTTTATGGAATCAAAAACTGGTAAATTTCTCGGCTGCAGCGACATCATATGATTCCATTTACCACTGCTCAGTTTTGCATTATAAAAATCGGTAAGATCTTTTATTTTTTGGTAGGCTTCCGCCGATAATGAATCGTATTTTTTCTTCTCATTTTCATCTGAAGTTCTCGCTTCTAAATTCCAATACAAAAATTTAAAATTCATATATGCCGCTCCCTTTACAGGATAAACAACTAATTGAAACCAGGCGTCTTTGCGCTCTTCCGGAATAGATGAAGTTAAACTGTCTACCTTTTCAATAAGAGTTTTGTACGCTTTAATTCGGCTCCAAATTTCGTCAACAGAAAAATCAGAAAGCTTTATAGGAGTTGTGGGTTCAGTTTGGCTCCATCCCATATATTCCGGTTTTCTAAGGAATGCCAAACGGTAATATTCGTCAAAAATCGTACTTACTTCTACACTAATTTTAGGCGAAAATTCTCTTGCAGCCCAATCATTCGAATAAGCCTTTAATCCATCCGATTTTATACTGTTGATATTCCACGCCAAATCTAAAAAAAGTTCCGTATCGTACTCTGCAGGTTTGATATCACCAACATTGACAATCCACATCTTTTTGGCACCGTTTTCGTAAGCCTTATTCATCTCATACCAAATTAAACCTGGCTGTGTTGTGCTGAGCCACAGATAATCGTGAGGTCTTCCCCAATAACTAATATGATAATAAACACCGCTTCCTCCTGCCCTTTTTTGTTCCTTCTCATTACTCAGACGGCGTATATAACCGTAATTATCATCAGGCCAAACTAACGTAATATCGTCCGGAACTTTGAGTCCGTTATCGTATAATTCCAATACTTCTTTGTAAGGAACGAAAGCTTGCGGAATGGCTGACAGCGGTTTTTTAAAAGTATTTGAAAGCATTTTACGCTGGTTCAAAATGATTTTTTCGACCATATCAATTGATGCTGCCAAGTCTTTCGCACCTTCCATTTTACTGTCGTGTACGCCGCGCATTCCCAATGTCATGATGGTTTCGTTTTGAGATTTTTTTATTTCGTCTAAACGATCCTGCCAATATTTATCGACTTGAGTTTTATTGGTAAAATAATTGTATTCGCCATAAATTTCAGGTTTCCATTCATCGACATTATTGCGTAGCATTGGTTCTGCGTGTGAGGAACCGATAACAATATGGTATTTTTGTGCCATTTCCTTATTCCCCGGAAGGGTAAAAAAACCTTTTGTAGAAGGATGCATAGCCGGCCAAATCGTGTTGGCCTTTAATCGCAACAACAATTGAAAAATTTTCTCATACGTTTTTGGACCAATATCCCCTGTTTCCGGTTCAAATGTTTTAGCCGCCCAGGGTTGTAATGCCCAATCTTCGTCATTTAAAAAAACACCTCGATATTGTACAGATGGAGATGCAATTATTCCCTTACGGGGAAGTTGTAATGCCAGCTTTTCTTTTTTTATCGGATGTACATCAGCCCACCATTTCCATGGCGAAATTCCGAGGCGTTCTGCAATTTCAAAAATGGCGTAAACAGTTCCCCTAACATCTGATCCCATTACTAAAAGATTCTCTTGCTCTTTTTGAATGGAAAATTTCTCCCCTTGATTTGCAAATTCTTTTCTGTTTTTTTGAGATTGAAATAAACTGGAGGAGGCTTCTCCGATATAAATTCCGTTTTTAGAGATTGTATTATTTTGAATAATTTCTGGTCGTTTTCCTGTTATCTCTTTAACATCATCAGCTAAATCATTTATTGCCCAGAGAATTAATGCATCTGTGTTTTTATCAATATAAATAGTGGCTGTTTGATTTTTATCCGCAATTAAAAAGTCAACTGAATTTTTATCCTGACTGTAGGAAGTTAAAGTTGAAATTGCGAAGATAAATGCCAGAAATTTATTCATGATTTTTTTTTTGCCATAAAGGCGATAAGACAAAGTTTTTATTCTCATTTTTTTGTCATTCCGAGGAACGAGGAATCCCCGCGAGAAGCTCTACAAAGATTGGCGAATTTCTGTAAGGAGTTACTTGCGGGGATTCCTCGTTCCTCGGAATGACAAACTTTGTGGTCACTTTGCGTTAGACGCACTGCTGTGCGCTTCTACAAAACCTTAGAATCTCAGTACCTTAGCAACTTAGAACCTTCTATTCCACAAGCACCTTATTCACATAAACATTCTTAAAAGTTACTCCTTTAATCAAACTTTTATCAATCTCTGTTTTAGTAGATTCTATATTTAAATTTTCGAAAGTGAAATTGGACAGACGAACATTCGGATCATTTTCTACACCGTAAAAAGTGTCACATTTTAATTCGATGTTTTTTAAAGTAACATTATCTCCATACGAAAGCGGGATATCAGGACGTCCTTTTAGGTCAAAAAACTGTTTCCATCCAAAGATTGCCAAACCGGTTTTTGCTGAACCTTTAATATCTTCTACTCTAATGTATTCATATCTTTGAGGGGTATCCGGACGCATTTTTAACCATAATAATCGTGATGCTCCGTCGATTTTACAGTTACGCATAATTACGTTTCTGTTGTGAATAGCTTCACTTCCATTGGTTAAAGACGAATGACAGAAACCAAAATTACAGTCTTCAATAATGATATTTGAGTTTGGTCCGTTGTTTTTATCCTGGTCTGCGTAAGGTCCTTTTCCGCCTTTTAAAGCAATCGCATCGTCGTTAACTGACAAGAAGCACCCTTTTACTAAAAAGTTGCTGCAAATATCAATATCGATCGCATCTGTGCTTGGTGCTTTATCTTTTAGGTGCGGTGAAGAGATATACAAATCCAGCATTTTTACATTATTGCATTTGTAGAAATGATTCGTCCAAAAGCCGGAATTGATCAGTTTTACATCCTGCAATTGCACGTTATTTGAATTCCATATAAAAACCAATCTTGGTCTTGAAACTTCCAAATTAGTACATTTTGGATTTTCTTTACGGCGCGCCCAGAAAGCATCCCAGTATTTTTTTCCGTTTCCGTTGATGGTCCCTTTTCCTGAAATCGAAAAATTATCCACTCCGTATGCATTTACCAATGCAGGAAAATAATCCAGATTCTGGCCTTCCATTCTGGATGGCATGATTGGATAATTGGCAATATCATCTGAACCTTTTAAGACACCGCCTTCACTAACATATAAAGCTGTTTTTGGCTTGAAAAATAAAGCTCCACTCAAATAAACTCCTTTCGGAATTACAACTACGCCTCCACCATTTGCAGCGGCTTTATCTATTACTTTCTGAATTGCAACGGTCTGAATTTTGGTACTATCCTTTCCAACTCCAAAATCGGTTATCGTATATTTTTTTCCTAAATCTTTTAATTGAAGTTTGGTGTAATCTTTAAACCAAGGTGTAATTTCACTTCCGTCAGGAAATGTATCATTGGCATATTTTTGCGAAAATGCGGCCTGAGAAATTCCCAAAACACATATAGCTAAAGCGAAAAACTTTTTCATTGTACGTTATTTTAAATATCTAATTTTTTATTTTTATCTGATTTTCAGAAATGTAATATCCTGTACTTCCATAATTTGATTTTCTTTTATCGGACCAATTTGGTCTTTCTCCGGTTACAGAAACAGTCATTTTATAATTTCCTTTTTTCAAAATTGGAAAAAGAAAGAGTTTTATTCTATTCTCTTTACTTTACTCTATTCTCTTTACTCTATTCTCTTTACTCTATTCTCTTTACTCTATTCTCTATTCTCTTTACTCTATTCTCTTTCTTCTCTATTTACGTTTTAACCATTCTTTTGGCACATTTACAATGCAGATATTCATCGTTTTATTATCTGCAGAAAGCATGGCCGACTGAATTTGAATTTTAGTTCCGTCTCTGTTAAAAGTGGGATGAATATGATCTGCTGCCGTGTCTTTATGTCCTGTTGTCAGCATGATCATTTCGTTTGTTTTTCTGTCGATTAAATATAAACTTCTCGAAAAATCATCTCCAACTGCCCATCTGCCATCTGAAGAGCCATGTACATGCCATAAACCGCTGCCGCTTTTCGTTTGTCCGGCAATAATCATCTCGTGAGTTCTTAAATTTACAATGGCTAAGCCTGTTGGTTTTTCGCGTGTTCCAGAATTCCCCCAATTGCTTTCCTGACCCGGATTTTGCGGATTTCTTATTTCTGTACTTCCGGTAACTTCAACTGGGGCTTCCTTTTGAATATCTATTTTTCGATGCCCCATAATCGCCATGGCAACCTCATCTTTAGAAATTACCGCCTCATGCGTTACCCACTCAAAATCGGATTCAGGATATAAAGGTCTTAATCCTGTTCCGTCTGCCATAACCGTCCAGGTCCTTTGAGGAGATTTTCCTCCGGTTTCCCAACAAAAAACCAATTCACCAGGATTCCAGATATTAGACTGAATATGGCCAACCTGAAAGGGTACTGAAATCACATGTTTGAATTCACCCGTTTTTATATTCATACTGCTAATTCCACCAGGGCCTACGCCCATATTTCTTGGCCCAAAATTTTTCTCAATTTTAATATTTGGATCTAAATGTCTGCCCGCTTCTTCCTTCCCAATTCTAAAATAAACTTTTTCTTCATCAGCATCTAAAGCCATATCTCCGGACGCACCCATTTCTGGATTTGCAACTCCACAAACA
The DNA here is from genome assembly GCF_002217275.1 of Flavobacterium frigidimaris. Taxonomy (NCBI): domain Bacteria; kingdom Pseudomonadati; phylum Bacteroidota; class Flavobacteriia; order Flavobacteriales; family Flavobacteriaceae; genus Flavobacterium; species Flavobacterium frigidimaris. The sequence goes on along the minus strand of NZ_MUGV01000051.1, from coordinate 33,583 downwards.
CGTTCATAAGCAGAAACCGGTCTCATCTTTCCGGCCTGACTGTCTTTAAAAATGCCCTCTAAATTCACTTCCATAATTTGCATTTTATCGCCTTCTGCTTTGCGCATAAAATACAATTTCATCGATTTTTGTGCCATGCATAAAGTTCCTGTATAACCACCTTCGGTCACCTGAACTATTACACCCGACTTTTCATTCACCGCCATCGCTTCATCATTGGCTCTCTTAGACCTAAAAATCAACCATTCTCCATCTGCAGTCCATTGCGGATGTGTTGGATAGGTTTTAGAATCACCAGCCGATTTAGTAGTCAGAAAAATTAAATCAACACCAGTTACCGGATCTTTGATAATCTTTTTTTCTGATGGGAAGCGAGTTCCAATCTGACCAAAAGTTATAATGGTGAATGAGAGGAAAAGTATATTTAGGGATGTTTTTAATTTCATAAGTTTTTTGTTTGATTGAACGCTGCTTTTGCCACAAAGACACTAAGACACAAAATTTTAATTTGTCATCCTCAGGAACGAAGGATCACACCAGAAGTTCCGTAAAGAGATTCGCTAATCTTTGTCGAATCCCGCGTGTAATCCTTCGTTCCTCAGGATGACAAAGAAAGCCCTGAACTTTGGGATTACGACTTTTCGAGAAATGGCTTCAACGTAATGCTAAAACTTCTACCATTTAACTTCTAACCTCTCACATTATTTATGTAAATTATTTTTTCCTTCAATTTTTAATTGAATTGAACTGTCATTTATTTGGAACTGACTATCATTCAACAACAAAATCACTTCGGCTCCAGCTAATAAAACGGGTCCGTAACCGTGAGCCGCAAAGACACTTACAGGACGATAATAATAGAAAGCAGGATCAAAACCCATTCCGGTTCCAACACAGGTTCCTTCTACCTGACCTTTGTCGTTTACTTTTGTTGCTACTGCATTCCACGCTAGTAAAACTGCTGGCGCATAAGTCATTTTATCCACATAACCACGATTAATCGCTCTTGCAATAGAATAGGCATAAATGGCAGTTGCAGAAGTTTCTAAATAGGTGTCATTTTTATCTAATAACTGATGCCAAAAACCTGTTCCATCCTGATATTGAACCAAACCAGCAATATGTTTTTGCAATTGCGCCAAAACCTGAGGGTATCCGGGATGATTTTTTGGAAGAACTTCTAATAATTCTACCATTGTCATAACTGCCCAACCATTGGCTCTCGCCCAATGAAACTGAGGATGCACCGACATTGACTCTACCCAGCCGTGCATATAAATGCCTTTTTGTTCGTTGAACATTCTTTTAGAGAACTGATTCACTTGCTTTACGGCATCATCAAAATATTTTACATCTCCGGTAGCGCTTCCCATTTGGGCAAGTGCCGGTACACTCATAAACATATCGTCCAGCCAAAGTGTATTGTCCTGTGGTCTGTTTCGGGCTAAGGTTCCGTCTTTTAATCTAAATTGTTTGTTGCTGATAAAATCAATATAATTGTTAATAAAAGGATCAGCATTCGCTTTTAAACCTTCTTTTTTTGCTTTGATAAATGCAGCACAAAGTGCACCTGCAAAATCTAACGCTTCAGGGTGAAGCGTTTTGAGCATGTCTTTGTCCTTGATGTTTTTTTCATCATAATTGGCAGCGATATCAGCGATCAACTGTATTCTCTTATTGGTATAATCGGCAAAGTATTTTTCGCCTGTAGCTTTAGAAGCCAAAAGCATTCCGGCATATGTAACGCCCCATTCGTAACTGGTCAATCGAAACGCACCGGGCTCAAACACAATGTCCTGATTCCTTTTTTTATAATCTGTAATAGCCACTTTTGTATTGGCATCTACAATTTTAGAAGCCGAATTTTTATCTAAAAAATTATAGACTCTGTCTAATACCACTTTTATACTTTCCTTTTGCGGAATGACATATGGTGTTGGATAATCTGGCTGCATTAGATGCAATGGTGCAGTGGCATCCGTTTTCTGTGCATTTACAGCTGTACAAACTCCAAACGCAAATAAGGCTATAATTTTGGTTGATTTATAATTCATGGCTAGTGTGTTAGTTTAGTTAAATGAAATTTATTTACTTACGTCAACAGTTATTTTGACTGAAAGTTGTTTCGCCAAAGTGGTTACATAATTGCTGAAATAAGCGGAATCCTTAAAGTTTGGGTCGGCGCTCAATTCCCAACCCGCTATTGCGTAATAACTGATTTCTTTATTGTTTTCTATTGTTAGTTTTGCCAGATAAGAATCTGTCAATTGTCCTGTTTTAGGAGCTTCAATATAACCTTGATATAATTTCTTCGGAACCAAAATCGCTGTTCCTAAAATCCATGTTCGTTCGTAGGTTAAATAATCATGTTGAATAAGGCAAACCCAATCTCCCGCGTCAACAACTTTCAAAGGATTTTTATTGTTCAGGTTTGAAATTGCTGCCAGAAAAGTTTCTTTTCCTTTAAGGCCATCAATCTTAACTGTGTTTTTATAACCGTACATTCCCGGCCAGATTGATGTTGTTTCCTGAACCTGATATTTGTTTCCTGAAGCTTCCCAATTTTGATATTTATAGCTTAAAACCGAATTAACCGGACCTTCGCTTACAATTTTAAAAGTTGTTTTTTCGACATTATTCAAAGTGTCATTTGTCAAAATTCCTAGTCGGTTAATTTTGTCGTTGATCAATAAAGCGTAGCCTCCCAAACCAACGGAATTTCCAACAGGAAAAATATCTCTTCCCCAATCGTACATCACATGGTAATTATCTTCTACGGCACCTTTGCTGTTAATTCCGACATCTTCTGGCGTAATCGCAGGTATTTTTTTTCCAAAAACATCTTTTGAATTTCTTCCATCCAAATAATGTCTGAAACCTACTTTGTCATTTTCCCATGTTGGCCCATCAGTTTGATATCTCTGGAAACCTAATGCTTTATGCACTTCATTTGCCATTAGAACCTCTTCGGTAGCGGGTTTCACGGGTAAATTTTTACCTTCTCTTTTTCCGAAACGAGCACTTGTTTTTATTGGAAACTTAGGGTCAACAGTAGACCATTTTAATTCAACCGTTTTCTTTTCGTTTGGAGCAAAATCAGTTACCAGAAAAAGCTCATCCCATTTTCCGTCGCCATCCAAATCATTGACTTGTGCCGGAATAGTATCGTTTTTATAAATTAAAATCGGATAAACTGTTCCGGTTTCTTTTACCGACAGCTGGCTTCTTTTGATTGTAATTGCTTTTTGCGGCACTACTAGCTCAGAAGTATTTTTTAAGGTAATTGTAGTTCCTTTTGTTTTTTGTTGTGCTTTACAACTTGACAAAATAGTTGCTGTTAAAGCGATTGTAAGATATAAGTTTGTTTTCATTTTATTTTGTTTCAAGTTTTCTTTCTTTCATGTTTTATGTTTCACAATTTTCATTTTTCATTTCACATTTTTCATTTTTCATTTCACATTTTTCATTTCACATTTTTCATTTCACATTTTTCATTTTTCATTTCACATTTTTCAAGATAATTTAATCTAAATGAAAAACCTCTTTTAACGAAATGGCAATTGGCGAATTATCTGGATTTGTTTCCATGATATCTCCCATGTAAGCCCACCACTTTTTAACTATTGGATGATTGGGCAATAACTTTTCATCAAAATCGGAACTAATTTTTTGAACAGCAAAAAGTATCAGTGTTTCTTCATCCAAAAAAATACTATAATCCTGAATTCCGGTTTCTGAAAGTAAAGATTGTAGTTCCGGCCAGATTTCGTCATGTCTCTTTTTATACTCTGCTTCAAAACCAGGTTTTAGTTGCATTTTGAAAGCATTTCTGATTATTGTTTTATTTTCCATTTTTTAGTAAAATTTTATCTTCTTTTAAACTATTTTAAAAATAAACCCCGAAGCAGTTTCATATTTTCCTCCCTGCGAAGCCATAAATAAATAAGTTGCTTTTCCGTTTTGAAATAACAATTGCGGACGTTCTCCACGACCATATCTGTTTAAGTGTTTTGGTGCTTCGGGCTGCTTTATATATTTGTTTAAAGGCTGATATGAAATTAAAGGATCGCTCCAATGAATGCCATCATCAGAGTCCATATATAAACCATTATCCATTCCAAAAACACCCATATCGCGGGCTAACATTTTGAATTTCTTATTTTCATACCAGACAAAAGCGTCTTCACATTGTTTATTATCTCCTAGTTTAGAAAAATCAACTACAGGATTATTTTTATATTTTTCATAAGGGCCGTGTAATGATTTTGAAATTGCTAATCCGTATTTTCTATTTCCTTTAATAGGGAATTTTGGATGTTCGTAATTCTCCGTATCTAACGATTTGTAGTACAACCAATATTCACCATTTGGATGTTTTATAAAAGAAGGATTTGTGGTTAAAAGATCATCCCATTCTCCTTGATTTCCAGGGAGCAATAAAGGTTTATCAGATCTTTCCCATGGGCCATAAAGTGAATCTGCTGTTGCTAATCCCACTCGTTTGGTATTCATTTTTCCATTAGAATTTCCCATAAAAAACAAAGCATATTTTCCATCCACAAAATGAATACTCGGATTATGACAGGTTGTTGCATCCCAGAAACCTTCACCTCGTGGTGCCAAAATTGTACTTACATATTCATAGGGTCCTTCTGGTTTATCAGAAACGGCATGTGCAATTTCAGAACTGCTGATCCAGCCACTCATTCCTTTTGCTTTTGGCCATCTGGAAAAAAACACATGAATTTTACCGTCCGGACCTTCGATTGGGCTATTACACCAAACATAATAATCTTCAAATTCAAGGGCGCGGCCAACTGGTCGAAGACTTTTCTCAAAATCGGAAAGTTTCGGATCCTCCATAAAATCATTGGACATAACCGGAAACGGAAGGCATAACGCCATGACGGCAAGTGAATTTCCTATGATAAATTTTCTTCGATTCATTTTATTTCTTTTGAACTCCAACTTCCCAATCGTCTGTTCTGAAAGGTGATGCCGGTAAATTTTCACTATTGAATAAATTAGGTTCAGGAACTGCTTTCCAGGCAAAACGAACTGCTGCCGGATTTTTTACTTTTGATGAAGAAACCAAAATCGTTTTTCCATCAATTTTTGCCTGTGCCGGATAAAAAACCTGATCGCTTCCTGCAATTTCAAATTCTTTTAAATCATCTGATGGCTTTTTGAAACCGGAATCTACATCATCAAAAAACAATTGAATTTTATCTTTTTTAATTTTTAGATGATTGTAAAGTGGCCCTGAAAACACTAATTTGTCTTCACCATAGGTTTTCGCTCTGGCAATAAGACCCAATCTGTAACCTACGGTTTGTTTGTCTATCGGATGAATATTGGTCGCGTTGCCAACATCTGTAGTAACGACCATTCCAGCATTTGAAATCGTTTTTGAAGCAATTAATTGTGCTTCTCTTATGTCAGGATTCTGACCTTTATGCGGTGCAATCTGTACATAATAAAATGGAAAATCACCTTGTTTCCATTCGTCTCGCCAACTTTTTACCATTGCAGGAAAGAGGCTTCTGTACAAAAATGCTTTTTCAGCATTACTTTCGCCCTGATACCAGATTACCCCTTTCATTGTGTAATTCGTTATTGGATGAAGCATCGCATTATACAACACGAAGGATGTTTTATTTGCTTCTTTTTTAGGCTTTTTTAATTGAATTTTAGATAAATCGTTTGCATTGGCAATTCGCTCATTCTTTACATTCAAATAATACGTTTCCAGTTTTTCCTGATACAGCTTTTCATTTTTAGCATCTTGTTCCAGAATCGGTAAAAAATCTGTATTTTCTTCTAAAATATTCTGGGCCGTCCACGCTTCTGCTTTGGTACCACCCCACGAAGTCGAAATTAATCCGATTGGAACTTTTAATTTTTGGTATAATTCTCTTCCAAAGAAATAAGCGACAGCAGAAAAAGTATAAACATTTGTTGGCGAACATTCTTTCCAGGAACCGTTTACATCGTCTAATGGTCTTGGGGAAGCATTTGTAGCCACAGTAAACAATCTGATATTTGGATAAGAAGCATTTTTAAGTTCTTCTTCATAATTTTTTACGCCTGTTTTCCAGGTTCCGTCTTCCTTCCCGACAGGAAAATACATATTAGACTGACCAGAGCAAATCCATATTTCTCCGATAAGTACATTATTCAGCACAATTTTATTAGAAGCCTGAATAGAGATTGTATACGGTTTGTCACTACCTTGTGGTGTATCAACGCTAATCTTCCAGTTTCCATCCGCATTTGCCAATACATCTATTGAAGTATTTTGCCAGCCTAGCTGAATGTTTATTTTTTCATTTGGAGACGCCCATCCCCATAAATTTACTTTTGAATTCTGTTGTAAAACCATATTATCTGCTACCAAAGCAGGCAATTTTACCTGAGCACAAAGTGTCAATTTAAAGCCTAAAACAAGTAATAAAAAGCAAATATTTTTCAAATAAATCATCGGTAATGTAATTTTAATACTAAAACTTTAAAGATATGCTACTAAATCGATATCGGTATCCTGTGCTTCCCTGTTTATTTCGAGAATACTTTGGTTTCGCGAAACGTTATTATGGGTCAACATTTTATAAACGTAGCCCAAGGTTTTAACATTGCGATTGCAATATGTAATTGCGATTCTTATAATAATTTTCATGGAAAATCTTCGCACGAAAATCTCTATGTGACATACTATGTATCCCAAGGTTGAAACCTCGGGCTATATTTGAAATCTGTATAAAAAAAAAGCATTTTAATTTATAGAATTATCCTAAAATTGTATCAATGTATTTAAAACAAAAAAGGCAGTAACCGAGTTACTGCCTTTTGTAAAATTAAAACCACTTAATTTTACCAATTACCACTTAAATTCCAAACCATTTTTATTAAAAAATTTAACACTCAAATTTATCCATTAAATCATTGATAACTATCCTGTTGTACCCTGTATCAGAATAAAAAAAACCGTCTCAGAAATGAGACGGTTTCCAATCAAAATATAAAAAAATATACTAGTAACCAGGGTTTTGCATCGCTGCTTTTTCAGCGGCGCTCAATGGTTTTCCGTTTGCATAAACAGCATCAAGGAAAGTTTGCGGAATTGGACGCAAATTATGATATTCCTGAATATTTGCAGCCGCTTCAATATTGTAAGCTTTTGCTCTGGCAACCAAAGTTTTAGTTCTGCTCAAATCTCCCCAACGGTGAAATTCTCCGCAAAGCTCTCTGGTACGCTCATTCAATATTAAACATAACATTCTGTCATAATCACTACCGTATCCAAGTTTTGTAATTACTGCCATGTCTTCTGCTGGTAAAGCATTCACACTTGCAATTGTTAAACTTGTCGCTGTCGTAGCAGCTGCTATATTATTAGATTCATAATACGAATTTTCAGGAATATAAGAAATTGGAATTCCAGCCTGACCTGTAACCGTCCAGGACGCTGAACCATCTACATATGCAGCACGATTTTCTCCGGATTTGTAGGCCGCGCGAGCACGAACTGTATTGATGTACGACAATGCATCGGCAAATGAGGCAGATCCTAATTTTGCTAAACGTACCTTTGCTTCAGCAGCCATTAAATATGTTTCTGCAGAACGAGCCAAAATAATATCACGAGATCCTTTAATATTACTTAAATCTATTCTGTTTCCATCCATATATTTACTTAATGATGGAAATCTAACATCGGCCATTAAGCCCACTTTATCTGCTGCATAAGCCACATAAGCACTCGGAATTGTTTTTCCTGTTTTAGGGTAAATGATCACATCTGTGTTTTTAGTTTTTGCAAAACGTGTATCGGCAGGTGTATTTACAATATACATTATACCTAAATCACCATTTTTATAAACAGCACCTGATGCATTATTTACGATACTTTTTGTTTGAAAGCTTTTCCAGAAACGAGAATCATTTATATGATCAAATGTATCATATACAAAATAAGTTGGTGCCAGACGGCTAAATGGTCGTCCTCCCGCAAGGTTACGTTTCATTTGAGGTAACTGATCATAAGTAGAAAGGAAATATAGGTGTTGCTGATTTCCTCCGGTAGTCAGTGTACTGGCATTAAACTGAGCAGATAAAATTAATTCAGGAAGTTTTTCATTTACACCATCTGCAATCGTATAATTCCATAAATTATCATAATTTGCTGCTAATGGATGGTGAGAAATTACCTCATCTGATAATGTAACTACTTGCTGCAAATCTGCTGCTTTTGTAGTTCCGTTCCAACTGTCATTAATTTCACTCGCACGCAGTAAATAGGCTTTTGCCAAATAATGTGCAGCTGCATCTTTAGTGATTTTAGCAGGAGCTCCCGCATTATTCAACAAAGCATAAGCCTGCTTAAAATCGTCAATTACTTGTCCCAAAACATCTTGTGGGGCGGCTCTTGTAAATTCTAATTCAACACTAGAACTGGTTTTTAATTTTAAAGGAACAGCACCATATTGACTTACCAGTTTTAAGTAATTAAAAGCTCTTAAAAAATAACCTTCGCCTAAAGCTGTTTTTTTGATAGCATCATTTGTTGAGACAATATCTGTAGCCGATTCAATTAATTGATTGGCATTTCCAATTCCGATATATAAATTGTCCCAATTAGTATTTGCTGCTACCGTATTGGCGTTAGAAACCGTTACAAAAGCTTTGAAACCTGAAGAATAAGAGTTCCATATCCAGTTTGAAGGGTCACCTCCAGCGTGAAATTCATCTGTACCAGATTCGGTAGCTGAAAGCGGAACTTCCCCTTGAAATTCGGCAGCAAAAACCTGATAATATGTACCAATTGCAAGTGCCTGGATACCTGCTTCGGTTTTATAATACTCACTACTATAAGCTGTAGTCAGCTCTTCATCAAGAAAATCTTTGTTGCATGAGCTTGTTAAAGTCAATGCTGCAACAAGCATCAAGTTGATATATAGTTTTTTATAATTTTTCATAATGATCTTTTTTAAAATTTAATTTAGAATTCTACATTTAACCCTAAAGTTATACCTCTGTTTGAAGCAGTTGTCTGTGTATCCAAATCAGTCCATTTTACTTTTGTAAAAATCATACCCGGATTGGTAGCCTGGCAATATAATCTCAATTTATTAAGTCCTAGTTTTTGCACTAATTCTTTATCAAAATGATACGCTAAAGAAATGTTTCTCATTTTTAAGAAAGAACCGCTACGATATCCTAATATTGGATAATAAGGATCTCCTGTACCAGCAGAATAAATTGGTTTTTGATATTCAGCATTAATATTATTATCTGTATAATAATCAATTTGTCTCTGACTTCCTTTTGCTCCTTCGTTTTCTCCTAAAGTATCATAATAGTATCCCATACGACCGTAGATAAAGAATGATAATTCTACATTTTTATAAGAAAATGTATTTGTCAATCCCATGATGTATTTTGGATCTTTTGAACCTATAATTACGCGGTCATTGTTAGCATCAATTTTATAATCACCATTTTGATCTACTGGTCTCGCATTACCAAAAGAAAAAATATTGGAACCTGCTGCTGCATTAAATTTTGCCATTTCGGCCGCATCTTCAGGTTTCCAGATTCCGTTTGATTCGAAACCATAAATTACATTTTGAGAATCTCCAATAAATAAGTTATTATTGATATCATCAAATTTTCCATTTTGAAGGGCTACAATTTTACTTTGTTGATAGGAAGCACTAAGATTTGATGTCCATTCAAAATCTTTTGTTGTTATGTTCACTGTATTCAGGGTAAGCTCTAATCCGCTTCCTTCTGTTTCGCCAACGTTTTGATAAGTATCTTTAACTCCGATAACGGTTGGAACACTACTTTTTAATAACAAATCGGTAGTTTTACTCGTATAATAATCTAAAGCACCAGATACTCTGCTACTGAACATAGAGAAATCAATACCATAGTTAAACTGAGCTGTTTGCTCCCAACCTAAATCTACGTTACCTAACGAAGTATTATTTACAACTCCAGATCCATTTGGATAAACGATTCCCGTTAACGGTGGCTGAGTCGCGTAAGCTGGAACGGCTGCATTTCCTGTAACACCATAACCAACTCTCATTTTCAACTGGTTAAGCCAGGATACGTTTTCAAGAAATTTTTCTTTATTGATCACCCATGCAGCAGAAGCACTCGGGAAAAATGCCCATCTGTTTTCTGATGCCAATTGTGACGCTCCGTCATAACGACCAGAAGCTGTGAATAAATATTTATCAGCATAACTATAATTTGCTCTTGCCATATAAGATAACAAACCCGTTTCTGTTAAACCTGAAGAATAACCGGCAAGTGTTACATTTGCAGGATTCAATGCATTCCATTTGTTTTCAGGATTTTTAATATCATTAGCAGACATAGAATTTGTTTCATTGTGATATTCTGTCTGGCTCATAAGCAATGTTCCCCCAATAGTATGATTTCCAAAAGTTTTGTTATAAAAAACTAAGTTATCAAGCGTATACGAAATAGTATGCTCATTAGATAAAGAAGCAAAACTTGTCCCTGAACGAATCGCGGACTTACCATCTAAATATACTCCATCTCGGAAAGAAGTAAGATCAGGACCGAAATTAATACGGTATTTTAAGCCGTCAAGTTTAGTAGAAAGCGCTCCCAAATCAAACTGTGCATATAAACTACCAAAAGCACGCAATGTTACACGCTGATCCTGAGATAATTTATATTCATCAACAGGAGTTCTGATTGTAGAATCCCCTCCAGGACTATCAATTCTATTTCCGTTGCTGTCATAAGGAACCGCGTAAGGAAGATTGGTGCGTGCTGTTGCATATATTCCTGTAGAACTTGTAACGGCAGTTCTACCTGTATTAGATTGTCCGTATTCATTTACACCGTAGCTGGTATTAAGTCCAACTCCCATAGAAAACCATTTTGTTGGAGTAATATCAACATTAGCCGTACCACTGTAACGCAAATAGCTTTGTCCGAATAATGTTCCTGTATTGTTTAAATATCCAAAAGAACCATAGGCTTTCATTTTGTCCGTACCACCACTAACACCAATGGTATGTTGTTGTGTAATTCCGGTGCGAGTTACGAATTTGGTCCAATCTGTAGTGGCTACTTTAGAACCATCCCACTTTCCGCCTGCCCATCCTTTTTCAATATTTGCCCATGCAGAAGGATCAGCAGAAGCAAGGAAAATTAATTTATCATTTTCTATTGTTGGTGCATCACCTTTTGGAAAAGCAGATGGATTAGAATAATATCTTCCCCAACGACGAAATTCAATGTATTGAGCTGCCGTCATCATGGGAGCATTTTCATGTATTGTTTCCATTACAATTGAAGTATCATAATTTAAAGTAAATCTTCCGTTTTTACCTTTTTTAGTGGTTACGATAATAACTCCATTTGCACCACGTGAACCGTAGATAGCTGTTGCGGAAGCATCTTTTAATACGTCGATGGTTTCGATATCAGTAGGATTTAAAAAGTCAATTCCTCCTGAATTTGGATCGACACTAATTTTCCCGGTACTCGCATCTGTAACAAGTCTGGAATTAAGCGGAATACCATCTACCACATAAAGTGGCGCATTGGAAGCAGAAATGGAACGGGCTCCACGAATGGTGATTGCTCCAACAGTTCCAGGTCGTTCATTTGATGCGACGTCAACACCGGCAGCTTTTCCCTGCATAGCTTGTACGGCATTCACAACTGGTCTTGAAGCAATATCCTCGGCTGTTACACTAACAATCGATCCGGTAAGATCTTTTTTCTTCTTTGTACCGTAACCAACAACAACAACTTCTTCAAGAGAATTGTCATCTTCTTTTAGTACAACATCATAAACAGCTGCATTTCCAACAGTTATTTCTTGTTTCTTAAAACCGATAAAACTGTACGTAAGTACATTTCCCGGAGCTGCATTGATGGAGTAGCTTCCATCAAGATCGGTACTCACACCATTTTGGCTTCCTTTGATGAGGACATTTACACCTGGCACCGGTAGTCCTGATGCATCTTTAATGGTACCTTTAACTACTTTGTTCTGCGCGTAACCTGATGCATTGAATAATGCGATCATTGCTACCAGCAACAGAACACTAAATTTGTTTTTCATAAAAGTTAAATTTGGTTAATTAATTAGTTACTCAAATTTATCTAGAAGTTAATTTCGTACTGTCCTGTAGTATCCTGCACAATACAACACTATTATTCTAACGTACAGTCTTTTACATTTTTTGTTTAAGTTTTTTTTAACCATAAAAACCTTCAACACCTTGATTTTCAAGAGAAAATACAACACCAAAGCCACAAATACATATATAAAAATGAAACAATATTTTTTTTTAACAAACTATAATTTTATTCAAAATATTTTATTAAATAGAAAAAATATTACTAAAAACACTACATATTTCGCATTCAAAAATAGAGCAATAAAAAATTCTGTTTAAAACATAAAAATTTCTCACTTTTTTAAAGATAAAACATAAAAAAACCGCCTCATAAAGGAGACGGTTTTCATCTAAAAACAAAAAAATAAAAAGGTATATCTATTAGTCGTATCCAGGATTTTGTTCGTAAAGCCCAGGCACAGCTAAAATTTCCTGCAATGGAATAGGATACAACAAAGAATTATTATCAATTGTTCTGATCTTATTTCCTGTATCTTCAGCTATTCTCCACGTATTCATAATCGTTACTGCTTTTCCGGATCTTATTAAATCAAACCATCTTGTGCCTTCTGAAAAGAATTCTTTTCTTCTTTCATCAAATAATTGATCTAAATTGATATTTACAGCATTTGCAGGAACACCCGCTCTCGTTCTCACCTGATTAACGATAGCATCTACATCTGCCTGAGTTCCTCCACCACCATGTAGTGTACATTCAGCCATTAACATCAATACATCCGTATAACGCGTTACCATAAAATCTACACCCCAATCTTCACGACCGTTTCCGTATCTTGTAGGATCAATATATTTTTTGAAAACAGGCAAAGTATAACTTCCCTTGTACGTACCCGAAGCTACCGTATAACTAGTTGCGATACCAGCAATTTTTCTTTTATCAGTTGCTGCAAACATATTCATGAAGCCAGTTGAGATTGGTTTAGCTTCTAAAGCTCCTTGTGCTGATAAATTTACAGAGGCAAAATAAGGCTCATAACCAACTTCAACCATAAAATTTCCTCCAACCGGAGTAGAAATATTTTGTGTGTAAGGAATTGTAAGTACATTTTCTTTATTTAAAAGACCTTCTAATTTAAAAATAGGATCGTAATCTGCGCTAAAAGCAAATAATCCACTTGCTTTAATATCATTTAATTCTTTGTACGCCTTATCCCATTCATTTAAGCCAAGCATTGCGCCATCAATTCCGTATGTTGGGCTAGAACGTGTCATGTAAACAAGTCCTAGTAATGATTTTGCACCATATTTAGTAACACGTCCAAAATTAGCTGCATCATATGCCGGACTAAGATCCGGGATCGCCAATTGCAAATCTGAAATAATTAATTCATAAACTTTAGCAACAGGGCTTCTTCCAATTTTAGAAGCTTCCTGAGCTGTCATTGTTCTGTCAATCAAAGGAACTTTTCCAAACCATCTGATTAAATCAAAATAACAAAATGCTCTTAAAAAACGTGCTTCGGCTATCATAGACGTTTTATCTGCTGGCGTTGTAAAAATTGCATCTCCTTTTTCAGCAATTTTTTCTAATAACTGATTTGCCTTATAAATAGCATTATAGTTACTCGTATAAGCTTCTCTTACATAAGTATTAGAACTAATAGATGTATAAAAACTATTAATACCTTCCCAGTCTCTTGAAGCAGTTGTAGTTGCATACAAATTATCAGATCTGGTTTCACTTAAATTCAAAACCCTGTTTGCATATCCATATGTTCCTGCTCCGTGAAAAGCAATAGAATATGTTGCATTTCGAGCCTGAACAAAATCGCCGGGAGTAGCATAAAAATTTTCAATTGTTCCTTGCGATAATGGTAATTGATTCAATTCATCATCACAAGATGTCAGCGCAAATAATAAGGCGCTTGCCATTAAATAAATATATTTTTTCATTTTATTTTAATTAAAATTAATGTTAAGTCCGATAACTATAGATTTCGCTAAAGGCGCTCCACCATAATCTACTGGTACTGAAAAATCACTATTAGAACTTCCTGAAGTATTTACAGCCTCTGGATTGAAACCAACTTTATATTTATTCCAGTAAAATAAGTTCTCGCCAGTTACATACAGTCTTGCATTATCAATTCTCGTTAAACTTTTTACAGCTTCTTTCAAACTATATCCAATAGAAATACTTCTTACACTAACATAATCTGATTTGTACAACCAATCTGAGTTTGCCTGGTATCCAAAAGATGTTCTCCAGTTTCCTCTTACAGCAGGATCTACATTCAATGAATTTTCAACTGACCCCATTCCGGTACGGTCGATTGCTCTTCCTGTTAAGCCGTAAACTGTTCCTCCATTTTGACCTTGTACCAATACACTTAAATCCAAATCTTTATATTTAAATGTATTTGTGATTCCCCAAGTGTATTTTGGCGTTGGATTACCCAAATCAACACGATCTTCTGAATTAATTTTTTTATCACCATTTTGATCAATGTATCTCGGATCTCCCAAAACCAATTTATTTCCTCCAATAGTTGTTCCGCCACCATCAATATCAGCCTGACTCACAACTCCGTTTTGTTGCAATCCAAATATGGTATACATTGGCTTACCTACTTCTAATTTTACAAATGGCACACCTCCGTCAAAAGAATTACTAATTTCAATTTTAGACTGACCTGGTCCTAATGCCAATACTTTATTTTCGTTATGACTTATGTTTGCAGATGTTCTCCATTCGAAATTATTTGTTTTAAAGTTTAAAGAGTTTACTTCAAATTCCCATCCTTGATTTTGCACTTCGCCAATATTAGTTAAGTAACTAACAAATCCTGTATCTCCCGGAACCGGAACTCTTAAAAGTAATTCGCTGTTATTTTTTCTGTACACTTCAAATGTTCCTGAAAGTCTGTTTTTTATAAAAGCGAAATCTAATCCTAAATCGATACTTCTTGATTCTTCCCAGTGTAATTCAGGATTTGGAATAGAAGCCGCACCTTGACCAATTGCTGCCGCTCCTCCAATAGAATAATTATAGGTTCCAAGCGTCGCATAAGATGCATAGCTTCCAATATTATTACTTCCGTTGATACCCGCACTGGCTCTTAATTTCAAGTCACTAAGCCATTCTGTATCTTTCAGAAATGCTTCTTGTTTTATTCTCCATCCTAATGAAAGCGAAGGAAAAACTCCCCATTGTCTGTCACTTCCAAATTTTGAAGAACCATCACGTCTGATACTGGCAGACATTATGTATTTTTCTTTGAAATTGTATTGTAGTCTTGCAAAATAAGAAAGTAAAGTACTTTTTTCTGCAGTTGTAGACCCCAATGATCCAGCTGGTAGTGTTTCAATACTTGAACTATTGTAAAGCGCACCAGACGAAAGGGATGCTTTTGTAATTTCGTACGAACTGAAAGACTGTCCTAAAAGCAAATTAATAGTATGATTTCCAATTGTTTTATCATAGTTAAAAGTATTTTCATTTACTAAATTTTGTCTTCTGTAAGTATTATAAGCTCCTCTAATACTAGCAATAACATCATTTGGCGTATAACTTTCGTTTGTATTATCTGAGTTATCAAAATTGATTGTACTTTTTAAAGTCCAGCCTTTAGCAAATTGATAACTCGCATAAGATGAAATTAAAGTTCTGTACATAGAGTTTTTTCCTGTTCTTGCCAATGCGTTCAACATATTTGTTGTACTACTACCCCATGCATATCTTGTAGTATATTTTTCTCCTGCAGCATTTTCAGCACTTTCAAAAACCGGAGTCGCCGTAAGCGCTTTAAATAATGTATTATCTTTTCCTTCTACTCCAGGATCATTTTTAACCGAATAAGAAGGAGCTAAATTAATTCCCATTTTAAAGTTTTCTGACAACTTTACATCAACGTTTGCTCTTGCAGAAAACAAGGTGTAATCTGTCCCTACAATGTATCCGGTATTTTTTTGATAGTTAGCAGAAACATAATAATTTACTGCATCAGTAGCACCAGAAGCTGATAATTGATAGTTGCTAAATTCTCCTGTACGGAAAACTTTATCCTGCCAATCGATATAATCCAATCCAGGGTGTCCCGGTATATCCCATCTGTCGTCATACAAATACGTATAATATCTGGTATTACTTGTATTAAGAGGCGCTGTTGGGTTTTTTAAATTATAAGCAGCAATTCTCTCAGCATTGGTTTGGCTGGCAGATGCACCTGTAATTCCTGAGGCGACCCACTGTCCGTCAATCATTGTTTTTGCTCTTTTAATCCAGCCTTCAGCTGACAACATATCAACTCTGTTCGCTTCTTTATTAATACCTCCATAAGTATTAAATGTAAACTTTGGTTTTCCTTTTTTACCCTTTTTTGTTGTAATTAAAACAACTCCGTTTGAAGCTCTCGAACCGTAGATAGAAGCTGCTGCAGCATCTTTCAAAACCTCGATAGAAGCAACATCATTTGGATTCATATTATCCAACGGACTTCCATTTGAAAATCCTCCATTTGAATTTGATCCTTCTGTATATATTGGAAAGCCATCTACCACATACAATGGTTCGTTTCCGGCAGTAATAGAACCTGCACCTCTAATTTCGATACTAAAAGGTTGCCCCGGTAAACCTGTTGTTTGCTTAACGCGAACCCCCGCTACTTGCCCAATCAAACCCTGATCTATTCTTGAGATAGGTCTTTCTGTAAAATTTTCTGTTTTAATTCCTGAAATTGCACCGGTAGTTAATTTTTTCTTTTGGGTTCCGTATCCAATAACTACTACTTCATTCAGACTTGAATTTTCTGCATCCAAAGAAACATTGTAACTACTCGCTGCTCCAACTACTATTTCTTTTTTTATAAATCCTACAAACGAAAATACCAAAGTTTCTCCCGGAGCAGCAGAGACGCTGTATTTTCCATCAAAATCTGTACTCGCCCCTCGATTTGTACCCTTAACAATTACATTAACTCCCGGAATAGAGAGCTTGGACGGATCTGTAACGGTTCCTGTAACCGTTTTATTTTGCGCATAGCCTGTTGTATGCAGAAGCGCAAACAAGGCCATAAGCAGCAAAAGATTAAATTTGTTTTTCATAAAAAGTTAAATTTGGTTAATTAATTAGTTTACCCAAATCTATTTAGAAGAACATCACACAGCATCCTGTAGTATCCTGTTAACCTTCAGTATATTATAAAATATTTTGTGTTTTTTTTAACTAAAAATGCGTTCAACTCATTGATTTACAAGCGCTAAATTCGCAAATACATTATGTAAAATTTTATTCAAATATTTTTCAGCATTTAATATTTTTTTTACTCAAAAAATATTAAATGATAAAAAAAAATCAAAATTTGTTATACATTTTACTTTTGAAAAAATGATTTTGAACAGGATGCTACAGGATAGCAATTTTGTACAGTACTGCTACTTTTACTTTAACACTAACTATCAACCACTGAAGAAAAATAATAATGAGATTAAACAAACTAAATTGCCTTATACTACTATTGTTTTCTTGCTTTTTAAATTCGTTTGCGCAGGAAAATAAAGTATCACCATGGCCAAAATCTACAAATATAAACCAGCCTTGGGCACGCTGGTGGTGGATGGGAAGTGCTGTGGATAAACCAAACTTAAAAAAAAGCCTTACAGATTTTCATAACGCCGGAATTGGTGGAGTAGAAATTACTCCTATCTATGGAGTAAAAGGAGAAGAAAATAATTTTATTGATTATCTATCGCCTAAATGGCTGGAAATGTTAGACTATACTATTCATGTTTCAGATAGTCTCCATATGCAGGTTGATATGGTTTTAGGAACTGGCTGGCCTTATGGAGGTTCGCATGTGACTTTACCACATGCGGCTACTAAATTGGTTATTGAAAAATACCAATTGAAAAAAAATGAAACAATTGATCGAAATATTAAAGTAGAAAATACAAAAGAAAAACAACCTGCAGAACTTTTATATGTAGTTGCTTATGGAAATGATGGATCTTTTATAAACTTAACAGATCAATTGAATAAAAATCTATCAAAACCAAAGGACAAAGGTATTGATGGAAATTCAGTCTCAATTCCAAATCCATTAGAACCAAATAAATTAAAATGGAAAGCAAAAAAAACAGATTATACTATATATGCCGTTTTTAGTGGTAAAACAGGACAGCAGGTAAAAAGAGCTGCTCCGGGAGGAAGCGGTTTTACATTAGATCATTATTCTGAAGAAGCATTAAATGAATATGTAGTTCCATTTAACAATGCATTTAAAGGTCGAGAAGGAAAAATAAGAGCCATTTTTAATGATAGTTACGAAGTTTACGGAACTGATTTTACTCCCAATTTTTTTGAAGAATTTCAAAAACTTAGAGGGTATGATTTAAAAAAACAAATGCCGTTATTATTGAGTGAAACGGATAATGAAATTGGTAACCGGATCAAAAGTGATTACAGACAAACCATTGGCGATTTATTATTAAATAAATTTGATAAGCCCTGGACACAATGGGCACATTCAAAAAGTTTTAAAACTAAACTTCAGGCACATGGTTCTCCTGGAAATTTAATTGATTTATACGCTTCCGCGGATATCCCGGAATGCGAAACGTTTGGATCTATGCCTTTTGATATTCCAGGTTTCCGTCGTGAAAAAGAAGATATTCGCGAGGGTGATGCTGATCCTGTAATGTTGAAATTTTCATCATCTGCTGCACATATTGCAGGAAAAAATCTTGTTTCTTCTGAAACATTTACCTGGTTGAGAGAACATTTCAAAACTGCTTTATCGCAATGTAAACCTGAAGCAGAAGATTTAATGCTAAATGGCATTAATCATATTTTTCTTCACGGATCAACTTATTCACCCGAAAGAGCTGCATGGCCGGGATGGAAATTTTATGCATCTGTAAATTTTAATTCCAATAATAGTATTTGGGAAGATGCACCTTCACTATTTTCTTACATAGCAAATTGTCAGTCTATGTTGCAACAGGGCAAATCTGATAATGAAATAATACTTTATTGGCCAATTTTTGATACTTGGGACAAATATCAAAAGGGAACTTTATTTTTTCAATTTAAGATACATTCTTTATCTGAATGGTTGTACGAGACCTCTTTTTATGATACAACTAAAGATTTAATGAAAAAAGGATATGGAGTTGACTTTATATCTGACAGTTTTATTTCTGAGGCTAAGCTCATTGACGGAAAAATTAGTCTGCCGGGAGGAACGTTCAAATCAATGATAATTCCAGCTTGCAAAAAAATGCCTCTTGCCACTTTACAGAAACTTATTGAACTTAAGAAAGCGGGTGCAAATATTATTTTTAAAGGGCTTCCTGAATCAGTACCTGGTTTTAATGATTACCAAAAACAGGAACAAGAACTGAAAAAACTTTTAACTGTAAACGCTGAATTAATAAAACC
Organism: Flavobacterium frigidimaris; assembly: GCF_002217275.1. Lineage (NCBI taxonomy): Bacteria > Pseudomonadati > Bacteroidota > Flavobacteriia > Flavobacteriales > Flavobacteriaceae > Flavobacterium > Flavobacterium frigidimaris. Next base: position 14,008 of record NZ_MUGV01000051.1, on the reverse strand, counting down.
AGTGACCGATATTTTTAAAAGTCTAGAAAACACTCAAATATATCCTGAAACACTAGTAAACACCGGATTAAAATACATTAGAAGAACTATAGATGGGGAGAAAATTTATTATTTAGTAAATCATACTCCTAAAACAATCGATGGATTTATTCCAATTCAAATTGGTAATAAAGAGGTTATTATTTTTGATCCGCTAAACAGAAATTACGGGAATGCAATTGTAAAAAAAGATTCCAATAGTACATTGGTAAAAATCAAAATAGAGCCAGGGCAATCATATTTTTTGAAAACAGAAAATACGGCTTCTCAAAAAAAATGGAATTATTATGAGCCAACTGCTGAAGCTACTCCGTTAAAAGGAAATTGGAAAATTACCTTTGAAAAAGGTGGTCCGAAATTGCCCGAGACTACAACAATTTCAAATTTAGAATCCTGGACAAAATTAAGTCCTGAAGCAGAAGCATTTTCAGGTTCTGCAACCTACACGCTTCAATTTGATAATCCGAATACAAAAACTGAATCTTGGAGTTTAAATTTGGGCGATGTCCGCGAAAGTGCAAAAGTCTGGTTAAATGATGAATTTATTGGCACTGCATGGTCTGTTCCTTATAAATTAAGTATCTTAAAATTAAAATCAGGAAAAAACACATTAAAAATTCAGGTTACAAATCTTTCTGCAAACCGAATTAGAGACAAAGAATTAAAAGGTGAAGAATGGAAAATTTTCTATGAGATTAATATGGTTGATAAAGATTATAAAAAATTTGACGCAACAAAATGGAGCCCGATGCCTTCTGGTTTATTGGGACCAGTTACGCTTACACCATTAAAACAACAAAACTAACTACTAAATAACGAATACTAAAATGAGAAAATTACTTTTAATCTTCGCTATATGCTTTTTATATACTGCAAGCGCACAACAGCCTTTTGACAAGAAACTGGTGCTGAAACAAATGATTTTAGCAAACGATTATTTTATGCAAAAATGGCCAGAAACGGGTAAAACTATTATTACTAATAAAGAACGCCCGAGTAATATTTGGACACGAGGAGTTTATTATGAAGGTTTAATGGCTTTACACCAAATTTTTCCAAAAGAAGCTTATTACGATTATGCTTATTCGTGGTCAGAATTCCATAAATGGGGATTTAATAGCGGAAATACAACTCGCAATGCAGACAACTATTGTGCTGCCCAAACGTATATTGACTTGTATAATTTAGAACCAGATTCAAAAAAACTAAAAAACACCCGGGCAAATATTAATATGTTGCTAAATACAGCTCAATTAGATGATTGGTCTTGGATTGATGCAATCCAAATGGGAATGCCTGTTTTTGCAAAAATGGGAGTTTTAGAACAAGACAATCGCTATTTCGAAAAAATGTACCAAATGTATATGTATTCAAGAAACAAACATGGCGATAACGGCCTGTTTAATCCAAAAGATGGCTTATGGTGGCGCGATGCCGATTTTGATCCACCATATAAAGAACCAAATGGACAAGATTGTTATTGGAGCCGTGGAAATGGGTGGGTAATTGCAGCTTTGGCTAAAGTTTTGACAATTATTCCTGAAAATGCTCCACATAGAGATCAATATGTAAAAGATTTAAAAACAATGGCTGCAGCTCTGGTTCCTATTCAAAGACCTGACGGATTCTGGAATGTAAGTCTACATGATCCTACTAATTTTGGAGAGAAAGAAACTTCAGGAACCGCTTTATTCATTTATGGAATAGCCTATGGAATAAACAGTGGAATTTTGAAAAAAGAAATTTATGTACCAATAGTTCAAAAGGCTTGGAACGCAATAACGACAGAAAGTTTGCATACTAATGGCTTTTTAGGCTTTTTACAATCAACAGGAAAAGAACCTAAAGATGGCCAGCCTTTATCATATGACAAAATTCCAGATTTTGAAGATTATGGATTAGGTTGTTTTTTATTGGCAGGTTCTGAAATATATAAAATGAAATAAAAAACATTATTGTCTATATTTAGAAACCCAATTTTGAAATAATTTTTTTTAAAAATCTAATCATTTAAGCACTTGAAAGCAGTACTATTTTGTATGTTCGCATGGATGACTATTCCCGTTTTCTCTCAAGAAAAGGAAATTCAAAATGATCCAACTTCAAAAACTGATGGGTATGTCTTTTCCTATTTCAAAGGAAATGGTGAAGACGGTCTACATTTAGCCTATAGCGAAGATGGATATAAATGGACTGCTTTAAAAAATGATACTTCATTTCTAACTCCCGAAGTAGGAAAAGATAAACTTATGAGAGACCCTTCAATAATAAAAGGTGGTGACGGCTTGTATCATATGGTGTGGACGGTAAGTTGGACAGATAAAGGGATTGGATACTCTAGTTCAAAAGATTTGATTCATTGGTCAAAACAGGAATTTCTGCCGGTTATGAAAAAAAAGAAAAAAGCCAGAAATACTTGGGCGCCAGAGATTACGTATGACCCGGATTCAGAAAAATATATGATTTACTGGGCTTCTACGATAGATGGAGAATTTTTAGAAACAAAACCAGAGAAAGAAAAAGGATACAATCATCGAATATATTACACCGTAACACGAGATTTTAAAAAATTTTCCAAAACTAAATTACTTTATGAGCCCGGTTTTAATGTAATAGATGCTTCTATTGTACAACAAGATCAGGGGTTTGTAATGTTTTTAAAAGATGAAACCCGAAATCCAGTTCAGAAAAATATTAAAATAGCCTTTAGCAAAGAACTAAAAGGGCCATATAGTAAGGCGAGTGATGCAATTACAGGAAATTATTGGGCGGAAGGTCCAACGGCGATAAAAATAGGCAATAATTGGATTGTTTATTTTGATAAATATATCGAAAAGAAATATGGAGCAATCAAAGAAACTCCGCAGGGTTGGGTTGATATTTCAGAACAAATTAATTTCCCGCCAGGAACACGTCATGGCTCAGTTATAGAAGTTTCAGGAGAGGAAATCGCTGTACTAAAAAAAGAATAGTAAAACTATATAAAAATAAAATGTAGGATAATAAACAGTCTCTATCCTACATTTTAAAATGAATTAATATAAAATTTTAATTTATAAAAGCATTTGAATATAAGCTACAACAGAAAGAATAATGCATTATAAAAATTATGAAATTGCGCTTGAAAAATGGCTGAACTTCCAAACACAGATTTAGATGTTTGCTTAGCAGGTTCGGGACTCTTTTTAAAATATGCTTTTAAATCTTTTACAATTTCCGGCTTTGTTTTAGATTCATCTAATAGAATTAGGTTATTAATTTCTTCTAAAAAAGCTAAACTACCATATAATTGCTTATTAAATAAACAGACCAAAACATTCGATCCTTTTTTTTCTAATTTTAAGTAGTCAATCATTTCAGCCTTATCATAAACCACAAATATAGAGCGATCATAATCTTTATAATCATTTTCATTTTCGATCAAAAATGAATTTCCAAAAAAATCAAATTCATCTTTAAACTTTCTTCTAAACATTTTTAAGAAGATTCCTTTGTTGTCCCGTACTAAAATTTTTTCTCTTTCCATACTTACTAAATTGTCTTTTTATCAAACTTCATTCTAAGTAGTTATAAAGTATCATCCCTTTTAAACTAATTCTCAAAATAACTTTACAAAGGTACAAGCTGCCTTACCATAGAAACTGTCACAATAAGTCAAAAAACAATTAAATCAAGACATTATTAAAAACCCAAAATACTAAAAACCAATTAACTAAACAAGTATAAATAACCTAAAACGCATAACTGAAATCTATTTTTTCATAACCATATAAATAATGATTGCACTGGATAAAATGGCAATCTTCTTCTTTTTATCAATATAATCCTCCTCAAAAATCACATTATATTTATCAGTCGACCCGAATAATTCTTTCATCGCTATAATCCAATTTTTGTCTATTGACCCAATTTGGTTGTGAGAGGGATCGCTAATAACAAAATTCCAGTTTTCCAAATCACCTGAAATCTCAGCTATTACTTCATCCGATGCGTTTAATATTCTTAAAACTGGTTTAAAAGAGATAAACTTTCGCTTAATACTTCCAATTTGTTTTCCTTTTGAATCCTGAATAATAATTTTGGATTTAAAAAAAAACCATCTTCTTGAAATTGATGTTAATAATGCTCCGTTACAGCTCCTTATCTCAAATATAAAAGGCAATAAATTCTCGCTAAAAACAGATCTTAATATCGTTTGTCTAAATGTAGATCTTTGTTTAATCAAGCCAATACATTCCCGCTTTTCATTGTAAATCTGGTGATACTTATAAAATTTAAAAAAAAGATGTTTTTGATCTATAAAATAACTATTCGCATTAAAGAAATCTGTATTCATTCGTATGTTTATAAAAGGTAGAATAAAGTATTTGCTGTCTCTTTATATTTTTAAAATTTGTAAAGAAACTAGATATCCAAGCCTTGTTCCTGAAGATATTCCAAATCAAATTCGGAATAATTTAGTGTTGCTATTGAAAATAAGAGTAGTAAAAATTATTTCAGTAAATCAAAAAGAATAGGGCCTTAAACACTAAATATTTAAGACCTTTAAAAATTATCATACCGAAATAAAATTTTACTTACCCGCACTAAAATTCAAAATATAATCTTCTATTAAACTTTTGTAATCTGAATTACATTCTTTTCCACAAAAGCTATTAATTCATTTATTTTTCTATTTTGTTTATTGTTGGCAATAGAAATAATATAGCCATTTTTTTCTTTAACATATAAAAAGAAAAAATCTTTAGTCAAAATTGCGCTCTCAACTTGAGTCCATTTATGAGCAAATGCACCCAATGGAGAATGTACATAAATAAAGGTACTTGTAAAATTGAATCTATATTTTGTTATAAACTTTTCAATTTTTAAGAGCTTTTTAATTAACTGGAAGATAAGTTTGCAAATGGCGTCAACGAATGGATATTGTAACATAAAAAAAATAAGTACAAAAAACATATCTCTTAATATCCACACAATTAAATCACTGTTATTCATCCTATCAAAAAAATCGAAGAAAACAGGAAAAAGTAAAGCTAATCCCAAAAAATACTGAACCCATTGCTCATAACGATTTTTGAGGTACATTTTATTTATCATTTTTGCTTCATCCACATTTAAACCAAATTCTAAAGAAAAATTATAAGTCCCCATACCGTTTCTACTTTATAATACATAACTTTTATTTGTTTCATTCCATTCAAGAACAAATCGATAAAGTTTGAAACAAAATTAGATATAAACCATTTTGGTAATCTCTAATTCCAGTCTTTAAAATATCAAGATAAGACTTTTAAAAAACAACAAATACTAAAATAAAAAGGCTTATAATGAAAATGGCAAATAATAAGAAATCAATACATCCATGTTTTTTTATAGCTCATATAAAAAGATAAAAACACCATAAAAAGTTCAAAAAGTATCATAAAAAGGCTTATAATTACTCGTTATTTATTTTGTTTTCAAATAGTTAAATAAATCAACTCTTTTTAAACCAAGAACCGAATATTTAATTAATTTTGAATTAAACATAATTTACCTGCAGGTAATATCTCACAAAAAAACACATGTTAAAAAGATAATTTATAAGAAAAAATAATATCCTAAACACAAATAAAAAACATAAGACAAGACTATACATTAGTACTAATTTTAGCGTCAAGTATTTACAAAATTTGATACTTTAAGTAATGTAATCGTCTTTTCCTTCCTAATTTTTAAAATATAAAAAGATGCAAACGAAGATGAAAATCGAGAAAGAAACAATTGGAAAAATCAAAACGCAGAAAACATTACCACACATTAAAAAAGAAGAATTAATAAACTATTATGACAATACATGGGATTTGTTTTTTCTGTTACTTTCTAAATATTATGAAATAATGGATACTGTAGCAGAGGACAATTTTACCGATTCACAACATACATTAATGGCCTATAATATATTATATGGTGAAATTACAACCGGAGGTTTTTTGCAATTAATTAAAAATGGGCACGGAAATTATATTTTTGAATCCCTATTTTCTGAAACATTAAAAAAATGGGGAGCTATAGAAATGGCAGTTCAAATTGACAAGGCGAAAAAAATTTATTTTGAAAATAAAGAAGAACTCGAAATAGCAAGAACAACCGAGGATCTTTTTGATATGTATCCAAACTACCCAGAATTTAATTTTTTAGATAAGGAGTTTTTTAGAGTTATGAATTCCGAATCAGACAAGATCAAGATATATATTCAACAAAATATCCATGATTTCGCCATTGTAGCCTAAGCAACGTTTTTAGATTGCAATAATTCCTAATCTCTTCACCAATTACAAAAGTTCAAAAGAACTTGTTTTATAACTAATCAAGGCTGCATCCAAATAGCATAGCCTATTCTAAAAACATGCGCTAATGACAAATAGAATGAAATATGATCACATAATCATAGACGAAAAAGATTTGAAATTACTAAAAACAATAATCACAAACTCGCACAAAAATAAGAACAGAAACTATTATTCAGCAATTAAAAGACTTAGAAAAGAACTGGAATTTGCTACAATTATTTCAAGAGATGCTTTTCCAGATGATATTGTTCGAGTAAATTCAATTGTAACGGTTCAAATGGCAACGAACGTTATCAGAAGTTTTCAGATTGTGCCCCCTGAAACAAGTAATGTAATTCAGGATAAATTATCAATACTATCTCCAATCGGACTGGCTTTAGTTGGTTGTGCAATTGATGATGAAATTTCCGGACAATTTTCTTCTACTATCACCAAACTTAAAATTTTAAAAGTATTACAAAATTAAAAAGAGTTTATTAGTTAAAGTTCAAAATTGGCCTTGTACAAAACCAATAATATACTATAAATAAATTCATTACAATTATTTTGAAATAAAAATAAACTAACTTTATATAACAAAAACTAATTTCTGTGAAAACAATAAAACATTCTTATGGTGCAGATTTAAGCTGGATTGAAAATTTCACAAAAGAATTTGGCGGAAAAACTGAAGGCAACTTCATTATCATGCCAGAAGACTTACAAACAGGCACTAGATATTTTCTTGATTGTGGAGAAGGCATAATTGCCTACTATGTAAATGTCGTATATAATAAAAATTTCCGTTTCATTCAAAAAAATGAAAATAGCGATTTTGTTGGCCTATATTATAATTTGACAGAAGGTGAGGCTACGGTTTGCAGTAATAGCTCAATGTTTGATGTCGGTCGTTGGCGATATAACTTATCCGTTATTGATGGAGCCTTAGAATCAGATTATAATGTGAAAGCAGGAAGTACTTCTTTTGCACTTTGCATTTTTATAAAAAAAAGTGCATTAGAAACGTTTGTAAAAAGTAACAATATTCCTTTACGTAACATTGACAAATTAACTGATCCAACATTAAATACTATCGTCAGATTTGATAGAATGAGTAGTGAAAGTTATCATTTATTAAATGATCTTAGAAAGTTAAAAGTTGGAGGTACCATATTTAATCTAAATTTAATAGGTACAGTACAAATGCTAATTTCAAATTATTTAAAAAAAATGTCAACTCACAGAATTATCATTCAAACAGTTAATTCTACCGATCTCAATAGTATAATAGCAACACAAATGTTTTTAATAGAACACATCGAAGATCCTTTTCCAAGTATCTCATATATGGCTAAAAAAGCCAATATGTCTGAATCAAAATTTAAAAACTTATTTAGAAAAATAACCGGATTGACTCCAAACAAATTTTTTATGGACAATAAGTTACTTAAAGCAAAAGAACTTCTTGAAAATAAGCAATTATCAATATCCCAGATCTCAGACCAATTAAGTTTTACTAACAACTCCTACTTTGCATCAAAATTTAAAGAAAACTTCGGAATATCCCCAAAAACCTTTATTAAACAATTATAATGTTTTCTGGTATTGAATTGGTAATACGTGAGTTCCTTTTTATTAAAATTATGAATTGTATATGAAAAAAATCACACATTATTATAGTTTGGCTCCACAATGGCAAGCTGAGTTTGCAGAGAAAATTGGAGCAAAGTTTATAGATAATAAAATAATTGTTATTCCCGATTCTATTGGTACAGGAAATTCATATTTCACGCAGATTTTACCTGGTATTTCAGTTTTATTTATCGATTTCACATTGAAAATTCCTTTAAAAATAACTCGTATTGTATCTCCTAATGAATTATATATTTTTCATTTTGATCTAAGTGAACATGTCAATCTTATTAAAATCAATAATAAAGATTACGAAATTGGCTCCTATGATAAACTGGACCTCGCTATTATAGATAATCAAATAGAAAGTTCTTTTAAGCCAAGTACTAATGAAAGGACAATTGCAGTAAGAGTATTGGTTGATAAAAAATTATTACATGATTTTATAGCAAAACATACGGGTGCTGAAATTATAAAACCAAAAACTAACGACAATAAAAAAGTATTCTACCATTACGGTAATATCGACAGTAATAGTATTCTACTAATCCAGTCAATCAAAAACAAATCTGTTTATGATTTATCATTTGAGCCTCTTCTTAAAGGCGTTTCTTTAAAATTGTTAGGTAATTTTTTTAATAAATTTTATGATTCCGGTGCAACAAAAAAGGATATTACTGAAATTGAACTTGAAGCTATCATTAAAACTAAAGATTATCTTTTTAACCATTTATACGGTTCATTTCCTTCTGTAACATTTTTAGCTTCAATGGCTGGAATGTCAGAGTCAAAATATAAAATATTATTTAAAAAATGTTTTAACGATGCACCTAACCGTTTATTTATTAAAGAAAAAATGACATTGGCAAATACCCTTCTAAAAAGTGGAAAATTTACCACTTTAACAGATGTCATTTATGAATTGAATTATACAAAATTAAGTTATTTTTCATCAAAATATTATGAGCTTTTTCATAGAAAACCATCAGAAGACTTTATCAAAAAAAAATAAAATCCCATTTTAAAATACGTGGCATTATAGCTAAAAAAACTAAAGGGTATCTTTCCAGATACCCTTTAGTTTTTTTTTAAAATTCTGGTTATCAAAACCAATTAATCCTTTTTTAATTGTATGATAAACTCTGAACGTCTATTTACCTGATGTTCGGCTTCAGAACATTTTACTCCATTTGAACATTTGTTAATTAAATGAGTTTCTCCAAATCCTTCAGCAGTTAGCCGTTGTTTCTCTATTCCATGCAATACAATATAATCCATAGTCGATTTAGCTCTGTTTTGCGATAATATCATATTAAAATCATCTTGTCCCCTACTGTCAGTATATGAATTAATTTTTATTGAAATACCGGGACGAAACTTCATCACTTCTACAATCTTATTCAATTCTGCTTTAGAAGATTCTCTGATTTTATATCCATTGTAATCAAAATAAATCGGATTTAGTTTTAATTTATCTGTAAGATCGTCTCCTTCATGAATCATTACTTTTACATTATCAACTATTACTTCCATCTCATTAATAAAATCAAACGAATATTCTCGCTTCTCAATAGGTTTTAAAGGCGAAACAATTTGTTCTTTCTCAGTAAGTCCCTCTTTTTTAAAAATAAATTTATATTCTGTAAAAGGCAACAAATCTGTTGAATATTTACCATACTGATCACTATACAAAGTATTTACCTTTTCATTTTTAGCATTATAAATTTCAACAGCAACACCTTCAATTGCTTTTCCACTGGTATATCTTACCGTTCCCCAAACTAACGGTTTTATATCAAAATCAAAATCAATTGGTCTGTTTTCAGTAAAGCTATAAATATCATCATTACCACTTCTGTTTGAAGAAACATAGCCCCTTTTTGTATCATCTTTAATGGTATAAGCAAAATCGTCTGCGTTTGTATTAACGCCATCTCCAACATTAACTACATGATATTTACCTAATTCGTCTTTAATAGCAGCAAATACATCTAAACCTCCAAAACCAGAATGTCCATCTGAAGAAAAATACAAAATACCTAAAGCATCCATAAATGGGAATGTTTCTCTTCCTAATGTATTAATTTCATCTCCTAATTTTATTAAATCATTCCCTATATGACCTCCTTTTTTAATACTCACCTTATACAAATCTGAATTCCCAAATGAATTATTACGGTCTGATGCAAAATATAATTCAGTTTCATCAGGGCTCAAGGCTGGATGTGCCGATGAAAATCCATCGCTATTAACAGGATGTGGTAACTCTTTTACGTTCTTCCATTCTCCATTTACATTTTCTGCTACGTAAATTTTCAGAAAGGTTGTTCCTTTTTTATCAGCTCCTAATTTTCCTTCATTGTAATTATTTCTGGTAAAGTACATCGTTTTGCCGTCTTTAGTGATCGCCGGACTACTCTGATGATATTTTGTATTTACTGGTCCTTTTAAAAGAATAGGATTTTGTAGTCCACCATCAACTGTAATATCAGCTGAATATAATTTTAAAAAGGATTTGTCATTCCAGCTGTGTTTTCTTTTAATAATCACACCTGTGTCTTTAGCAGAAGCATAAATTACTTTGTTTTTATCCAAATACGAGGTTCCAAAATCTGAAAAAGGAGAGTTAAGTTCAACTGTTTTTAATTCATAACGGCCAGATTGTTTTTGTATATCTGACAATATTTTTTTTTCACTCCAGTTTTCACTTAAATCTTTTCTGTTAGATTTTAAAAAATACATTTTCATTACTGCTTCAGATAATTTATAGTCCTGTGCATTATTAAGACATTGCGCATATCTGAAATAGTATTCCGATTCAACATTATTAGAAGCTGATACCACTTTAGCATAATATTGTGTTGCTTCCGAATAGTTTCCATTATAATAATAACAATCAGCCAGTTTCGTGTAAACTTCTAATGTGTTATTTCCTTTTTTTATTTCTTCCTGATATAATTTTGCGGCTTCAATAAAAGCAAACTTATTATAGGCTTCATTTGCTTTTTCTAGTTTTTTATCCTGAGCCTTGATACTTCCTACTGAAATTATGACACTCAGTAATACAAAAATAATTTTCAATTTCTTATAAATCATTATTCTTTTGTTTTAGTAATTGTTAGAAAAATCTTGGACTTACCAATCTTGTTTTTGATTTACTCAACAAATCAAATCTTAAAAATATCTCATGAGAGCCTGAATTGTAATTTCCAAGATTTGTGGTGTCGTAATCATATCCGTATCCAATCTGAATTCCCTCGGTAATTTGAAAACCAGCAAGTGCACTCACACCGGCATCCCATCGATATGCAGCTCCAAGTGTCAATTTATCATTGATAAGAAAGTTTGCAGACATATCTATCGATAGTGGTGCTCCTGTTACTAATTTAGCTAATACCGCAGGCTTAAATCGTAAATATGGGTTAATATCAAAAACGTATCCACCCATCAAATAATAATGTGATTTCGTCGAATATACAGATACTGCAACATCATCATAAAACTCAGTTTTTAATAATTTAGGCACAGATATTCCTGCGTACCATTTAAAAGTGTGGAAATAAATCCCAGCGCCGACGTTTGGAGAAAACAGTGATTCTTTTCCTGTCATGTATATATCAGGATTTTCAACATTTAATTTTGTATAATCAACTTCAAAATTGTCAAAACCTCCAGAGATACCAAATGAAATTTTCAAATCATCTGTTGGCATAATTGTGTATGCATAATTAACTGTAAAACCTGTATTTTTTGTGGGACCAATCTGATCACTTATCACATTTAATCCAATACCATTTCCATGATATCCTAATGGACTTTGAATTGAAAAGTTCATTGTTTTCGGAGCTCCATCCAGACCTACCCATTGTGTTCTGTACAATGCCATCGCACTTAAAACTTCTCTTGAACCTGTATATCCAGGATTAAAAGTCATAGTATTATACATGTATTGTGAATATTGCGATTCCTGTTGCGCCGATGCTCCAAGAAGACCTAAAAACAATAATGTTACTATATAAAAAAACTTTTTCATTATTTCTATTTATTATGTTCTATTATTGATTGTTTATGTACAAATAGCCAGATTGTTCCACTACTCTTTTGGTATTATTATATTTAAGTATATAGAAATAAGTGCCTGTCGGGAGTTTTTCTCCTCTATTTATCGTTGCACGACCATCAGAGTATCCTCTGAACATATTGTCGGATTCATTATAAGATTTTGTATCAAATACTTTAACTCCCCAACGGTTATATATTTCAACTGTGTTGTCCGGATACTGATCGATTCCTTTAATATGAAAACTATCATTAATGCCATCACCATTAGGAGACACAGCATTGTACACTACCAATTTTTCATTTAAATTATCTTCCTTAACAATAGCCATTGTAAAAATTCCGTATCCGTCTATTGGCGCTGTTAAAAGCTTTTCGTAATTTTCAGTTAGAGCGGGGTCACTTGACTCTCCTTTGCAGTTAACCCATTTTTGTAATACTTCATCCCACCGTACTATTGCTAGTCTTGTTTCAGGAGCAGTATTAAAAAACTCTAAGGGCGTTGTCTTATCATTTAAAGTCAGAGTCAGTACATTTTTCTCATTATCATTTTCACTGGTAACTTTCCAATACTCGGTATCATTTATTGTTAAAATTGTTTCCTCTTTTTGAGAATGTGGATAATGGGTGTTTGAATTTTGATAAAAATATTGCGTTGTCAAAGTATTTTTTAGTGAAGAAGAAACCGCAACAATTACCGGTCTATAAAAAAGTTGATTTCCAACTGGAAATTCAAACACATTGTTACCATTTTTTTGTACAATTCCGTCGACAAAACTCTGATTTCCTACATTTAAGCAAGAAGCCTTCTCGTCAAAAATCATTTTACCATCATAATCTACCGCATTGATGATTCCATTCTTAAAATCAGAATTGTTACCAACTCTGATTGTTGTTTTAAGTTGAAAAGGTATTAACGATGCTAAATTATTAAAGACAATATTTTGAAAGTAAGGAGACTGTAAACCAGTAATCATTTGTTCTTGATCTCCTGTGAAAAAAGTTGCTCCCAAACTCTTATCAGTATACGATACCTTACCATCATTATTGTAGTTTCCAAAAAGATGAAGTTCCCCATCGTTTACAAAATTCCCCGTAGTTTTATTATCACAATTCATATAGACTGACAATACAGTACTTCCTGTTACCTTTAAATCACCCTGATTTATAAATTGTGCTTGCCCACTTTGTACAAATAAGAAGATTAGTATGAAACTAAACACATTGTTTAAATCTATATTTTTCATGCTAAACTGAAATTGTTGTAAATCTTTAATCTCCATATATATATTTTTATATTACTACTTGAAAATTACCCCAAATGAAAGTGCAAAATTAGAGGCTTCCCGAGGAGATTATGACCTTTAGAAGTCATTGATCTATCATAATAAGGTCAACATATAACTAGAAATTTTAAGGTTATAAAAAAAAGGGAGTATAAACTTTAATAAGTTATCCTCCCTTTTCCTTTACATTTAGCTTACACTATTTTAAAAGTGTAAGCTCCAAACTCTAATATTATTTTAAATAATCAATTATAATATTGTCGTTTGTCATCAATGCATATGCCCCATTATTTACTGGTTTATAAATTAGAATGTTTCCACTTACTGTTAATGCATCTTTATCAATCCGAACACCATTAATATATAATTTCACTGAAGAAGATGGCGTTCCTTGTAATGCAAAGTTAGTTTGACCAGCTGTTGCTGTAAACTCTTCTATACTTGACTGTGAAACGACTGCATTTACAATATAAGGACTAGCTTCTGTTCCTGCTCCGGTAATTGTTATATTCGTTCCTGCATTAGTTTTTCCGCCAATTCCCGCAAGCCCCTGGATACCTTGTGGTCCTGTCGCGCCAATATCTCCTTTATCTCCCTTGTCTCCTTTTAGTCCTGCCAATTGCGTTGGGGTAAAATCACTGTAGTCAAAAGAATCTCCTTTATCTCCCTTGTCTCCTTTTA
>NZ_MUGV01000050.1:0-17881 GCF_002217275.1 Flavobacterium frigidimaris | reverse complement strand
AACCGCAAAGTGCGCAAAGAATTTTTTTTTCTTTGTGTTTGTAGTTGTCTTTATTAAGTTCGCAAAGCTGTGTGTTATAACTTTGCGAGCTTTGCGTAATTCTTTGCGTTCTTTGCGGTAAGATTTTTAACCGCAAAGAGCGCAAAGATTTTTTTTTTTGTGTTTGTGGTTGTCTTTATTAAGCTCGCAAAGCTGTGTGTTATAACTTTGCGAGTTTTGCGTATCCCTTTGCGTTCTTTGCGGTAAGATTTTTAACCGCAAAGAGCGCAAAGAATTTTTTCTCTTTGTGTTTGTGATTGTCTTTATTAAGTTCGCAAAGTTGTGGGGTGTAACTTTGCGAGTTTTGCGTATCCCTTTGCGTTCTTTGTGGTAAGATTTTTAACCGCAAAGAGCGCGAAGGCCGTTTTTCTTTGTGTTTACTGTTGTCTTTATCAAGTTCGCAAAGCTGTGTGTTATAACTTGGCGAGCTTTGCGTAGCTCTTTGTGTGCTTTGCGGTTAAATAGCAGTTGCTGCATAAAAGTTTTTTCTGAAAGTGAAAACAAATCTTTCACGGTCTATATTGGAATTTGGGATTTAAAAGTTGGAATTTCTTTTGAAAACAATACTTCCTTTTTGCCGTAGACTGCGTTAGGGATGGGAGCGGCATCCTTTTGCGACACCCGAAACTTCTTTTCCAACCCAAAACGTCTATCGCAAAAGATATAGCGGACAGCCCGGCCCGGAGGGAAACGCCCAGATTATTCATATCCGGTTCCTTATTTTTTACTTCAAAATTACAAACGTATTTTATTTATAAACGATTAAATGAAGTAGGCAGAATTATTATTTAGCTTGATAACTTTAAAATGCTTTCTTTAATTATATTGGTAAATTAGCTGGAAATTATTAAAGTTATGACTGAATTAATTAAAGTAATCAATAGCTTTCAAGAAATGGATCTGGAAACAGAGAATGCAATAAAGAAATATTTTGTTGAGGAAAAGTTTAAGAAAGATGAATTCATTATTATGGAAGGTAAAATATGTGGAAAAGTATATTTTATCAAATCTGGTGCGATTCGACGATTTTGTCATGAAGAGGGTACTGAAATTACAAAATGGGTTTATACCGATAATCAATTTGTTACTTCATTGAGTAGTTTTTTTGAGCAGAAACCTTCATTTGAAAGTTTTCAGGCTTGCGAAGAAACTATTCTCTATTCTTTATCCTATTCGGATGAATTAATTCTCTTGGAATATCCGTTATTTTTAAAGTTCCATATTAAACAGCTTAGGCTATATCTTTCTAAAATTAATGAGTTTCATCATGTATTCAGACAAATGAATGCACAAGAGAAATATACTTATCTTTTGGAATCATTTCCACAGATTATTTTAAGAAGTAAGATGAAACATATTGCTTCTCTAATTGGGGTAAGTCAGGAAACTTTAAGTAGAATACGAGCTTCAATTAATTGACTTTAGATCAATAAAATTCATTTGTTTTTAATTCAACTTTGCCTTTATTAAAAGAAATGTAAATTGAAGAATACGATAATTGGAAAAAAGGCGATAATAGGTAATAATGTTCATATAGGTAACTTTAGCACAATTGATGATGATGTTGTAATTGGTGATAATACCTGGATTGCGAATAATGTTTCTATTCTTAATGGAACAAGAATCGGTAAAAATTGCCAGATACATTCCGGTGCTGTACTAGGAGGAATTCCTCAGGATTTGAAATACAGAGGTGAGAATACTTTATTGGAGATTGGAAACAATACTATTATTCGGGAGTTTGTAACGATTAACAAAGGAACTTCATCAAAGGGTAAAACTAGTATTGGAAATAATAACTTATTTATGTCTAATGCTCATATTGGTCATGATTGTCAAATTGGGAATAATTGTATTATTGGATTTAGTGTTGGCATGGCTGGTGAAGTTGTAGTTGGAGATTGGGCTAATATTAGCGGCCTTACAGCGATACATCAATTTTCGATCATTGGAGATCATGCAATGATTAGTGGTTTAAGCCGTGTTGTAAAAGATATTCCACCGTACATAACTGCAGCACGTGATCCATTGAGTTATGTTGGTTTAAATATTGTTGGATTAAAAAGAAGAGGCTTTGAGTCAGAGAAAATGAATGAGCTCAAAGAGATTTATAAAATCCTTTTTTTGGAAAGAAGAAACACAATCTTTGCTTTAGAACTAATAGCAAGTTTATGCAAACAAACAATAGAACGCGATAGAATTTTAACTTTTGTAAAAGAATCTAAACGTGGAATTATTAAAGGTTTTATGGAGTAACTAAAACCCTTTTTTCAAGAGTGAGTCTGCTTCTTTAGCTTTTTTTGAAGGCAATATAGATTTACACTCCTCATTTTCTATTATTGGAATCCAATTTGTTTCAAGATTATTTGCGGTTGTTGTATTCGCTGCAAATATTTTTTCTCTAGTATATTGTGCAGCTTCAGTTTCATTTAATTGATGCGACCATTCGATTCGATTGGCTGGTTTATAACCTGGGCCGTAACAATTATATTCGGCATAAAAAGTAGTTTTCCAATTATTGTAGGCTTTATGTTCAGGATCTTTGGACCATACAGACCAGCCTTCAGGGATAATATGCGATTCTTCAAAACAATTGACGAAAACTACATTGGCGCCCGCACCCCATGGTCTTCCCAGCGAAACTTTTGTTGCTTCTTTTTTTGGATTTGCCATTATAACACAATCCTTAAATACAAAACCATATTTATTTTTTCCGACATCCTGATTACTGGCTGTAATAAAAGAATCTCTTTTACTTTGGATGAAACAGTTTTCAAATAGAGCTATAGCAGATCCGAAAATAAAATCTGTAGTGCCGTCAATGATACAATCTTTAATATAGGTTCTCTTGTTTGCTTTTAGGTAAAAAGTATCTTGAAAGCCGCTTATTTTGCAATTGTGAAATATAGTTTTATCGCCATTAACCATTAAGGCTACTGCCTGGCCTCCTTTTTTATATTGAGATAAATTGCTGTCTATCGTATTTTCAAAAGTAATATTCTCGGCATAAAAATCATCTGCTTCAATCAAGGTACTAAATGATTTGCTTGTGCCACCCGCTATCTCGGCATAATCATCATAAGTCAGAATAGTAGTTTTATAAGAGTCTCCAATTAAGGTCACATTTTTCTTAGTGGAAACCAATTTCAATTTTTCTTTATAGATTCCTGGCCTTACAAAAATTATAGTTCGCTTTGAATTGTTATCCGGAACTGCATCAAATGCATTCTGAACTTTGGTGAAATTTCCACTTCCGTCTTTGGCTACAATAATATCATAAGTAGCTTTTTTACCTTTTTGAGCGAATATTGTGCTGCTTACTGCGAGCAACAATAAAAGAATTGGAAACGTTTTTTTCATCTGAAATTTGATTTAAAATGGAATTACCAAGGTTGTTGTTTCAATTAAGAAAAACACCTTGGTAATTTATGAAAAATGAAAATTAATTATGCTGAAACCTGAGTTTTTACTTTATGTCCAAAAACTCCAAATGAAAGAATGATAATAAAACATACTAAAGGAATGATATATCCTGATTGAATGTCGTCATGATTCATATCGATTAAAGTTCCCATTCCGTAAGGTAAAATGGCTCCACCTACGATTGACATTACTAACCATGATGAACCTGTTTCTGTATTTGATTTTAATCCGACAAGACCTAAAGAGAAAATAGTTGGAAACATAATGGACATAAAAAAACCGATACCGCCAAGCGCATAAATAACATAAATTCCGGTTCCATAGATAGCAACCAAACACAATAAAATACTAATTACGCAATAGATGGAAAGCAAAACATAATCTTTAACGAATTTCAAAAAGAAGGTTCCGATAAAACGTCCGGCCATAAAAAGAAAACCATAAATACCAAGATAATATCCGGCTGTTTTTTCATCTAATCCTGCACCTTGCTGTGCAATTCTGATAAAGAAACTTGTAATGCAAACCTGAGCTCCCACATAAAAAAACTGAGCAACCACTGCCCAACTCAAATGAGAGAATTTTAAAACAGAGAAAAAGCCTGGTTTAACTTCGACTTCTGTATGTTGTGGTTTCATGGAGGGCAAATGCATGAAATAAAATAGTATTGCCACTAAAACCAATACGCTCCCTAAAATAATATAAGGCAATTTTACGGAAGATGCTTCTTCTAGTAAATAGGCTGATTTTGTAGCATCCGGCATTGCTGCCATTTGTTCTGGAGTAAGTGTTTTTCCTGATAAGATAAAAAGTGAACCAACAATTGGCGCGACCATAGCCGCTAAGCCATTGAATGAAGCAGCTAAATTCAATCTTTTTGATGATGATTCAGCAGGTCCTAAAATAGCAGCGTATGGATTTGCACTGGTTTCTAAAATGGTTAATCCACACCCAATTACAAATAAGGCAAATAAAAATAATTCATATGTTCTGGTGTTTGCGGCAGGAACGAATAAAAAAGCTCCTGTTGCAAAAACTAACAAACCTGTAATAATACTGTTTTTATAACCAAATCGTTTGATTAGCATTCCGGCTGGAATAGCCATAATAAAATAAGCAAAAAAGACAGAGGTATCAATCAATGTAGATTGACGATTGTTTAGTTCGCAGGCTTTTTTTAAATGTGGAATTAAAATAGAATCCAGATTGTGAGCCATTCCCCAAAGGAAAAATAAGCTGGTAATTAAGATAAAAGGCAAAAGGTATTTTGTTCCAGTTCCTTTTTCTGTAGCGACTTCATGTTGGTCGCCAATTTGATTGGTTATTTGCATTGGTTAGTTTTTGTTAAAGGTTCAGAGATGCAAAGGTTCACAGGCTCAGAGGTAAAAGTTAATTTTGTTTGATCAACTTTATTGCTTTGTCACTTTGAACCTTTGTACCTCAAATTAAAGATTCTTTTTTACTAATAATAAATGATCACAAACCAGAACAACTTCACCACGTTGATTGATAATTTCTACGTGTTCTGTTACGGTTCCCATGTCTGGTTTTTTGGCTTCTCCTTTTTCTGAAATCGTAATTTCAGAATGGATTGTGTCACCAATATGCACCGGTTTTACAAATCGCATACGATCGTAACCTTTAGAAAAAGCCTCCGGATTTATTTCTGACGCGGTCAAGCCGATGCCAATGCTGAAAACCATAGTTCCATGTGCGATGCGTTGTCCAAAAGGTTGTGTTTTACACCATTCTTCATCCATATGGTGTGGAAAAAAATCTCCTGTGTGGCCGGCGTGAACTACAAAATCAGTTTCGGTAATCGTTCTCCCAAAAGTGACACGTTTGTCACCAATTTGATAATCTTCAAAAAATGTTGATTTGAAATACATAGTTTTTTTGTTTTCACCATATAAGTTATATAAGTTCATTTTAATTGCTTTGCGTAAAGCTTAAGAGAGCTTATTTAAGTTTTATGGTTTATTATTTTTACTTCTTATATGATTTATTTTTTCTATACAAACTGAGTTAGATGCACTTATATAACTTATATGGTGAAAAAATTATAATTGTTCTAATGAAACTCCACCACTTTTATTACTGATATAGCAGGCTTCGACTACTTTCATTGTGTCCAAAACATCCTGAACACTTGCTAATAATTTGGTATCAGAACCTTCTTTGAAACGCATTAAGTTTGACATTGTTCCGATGAATGCTTCCGGAAACCATGAACCTTCTAGTTCAACTTTCTTCCATTCGTATTCACCATTTTCATTTGTTACTGAATATTCAAATTCATCTGGCAATCCATCAGGATAATTCATCAATAGGCCCATTTTTGCTTTAATGGCACCTTTTGTTCCTTCCCATTTAATGTAACTTTCTTCATGTTTTGGGCCAAAATGGTGATCGTGATTCGTATTGATGACAACATGTTTGTCTTCGGCATAATCTAAAATAATGGTTGAGCGGCAAGAAGATAGTTTTTTTAAAGGATGTTTGGCTGTTTTTGCCATCACACCTTTTGGATTTCCCAGAAAAGAACGGATGCAATCAATATAATGAACACTATGAAAAAGAATTTCCAATCTAGGATGTTCTTTGATAAGAGGAAACAATTCCCATGGTGTATTAACAGTAACTTTAACTTCCAAATCATACAATTCGCCAATAATCCCTTTATTGATTAGATATCTGGCTGCACTCACAAAAGAGGCAAAGCGCAATTGAAAATTAATCCCGGCAACTAAATTTTTCCTTTCACAAACAGCAACAATTTCACGGGCTTGTGCTAAATCATTTCCCATTGGTTTCTGAATAAGCACTGCTGCACCATCAGGAAGTTGTTCTAAAATTTCGATATATTGATCAGGCAGCACCGTAATATCATAAACAGCATTTGCAGGCGCGCGTTGAACAGCATCGGCAACATTTTCAAAAACATGTGCAATTTTAAATTGTTTTGCCAAATCATGTGCTTTTGAAATCGTTCTGTTGGTAATTCCAAAGACGGTAAAACCAGCCATTTCATAAGCAGGCAAATGCGCATCTTTTACAATACCGCTTGCCCCAATAATAATTATGGGTTGATCCGTTTCGGGTAATAAAGGTTTATATGGGATATTCATAATTTTTATTTTAAAGGTTCTAAGCTACTAAGGCTCTGATTTGCTAAGTTTTTGGGTTTCCTGGTTAAAACTTGGACAAAGATGTTAGTGCGTTATATTTTCAATTTTATTCTGAGTTTCTGCTATTAGTTTTTCAGATGGAATATCACTTTCAATTGCTTTCAAAACCATTTGATCTATTAGTCCTGTCACTTTTGGCCAAATTGGAGTTTGCGGTAAAGTCAATGCGTTTTCGTGCAGCATTTCGAGTTTGTGATAAAATGGAATAGTTTTATTGATTTCAATATCATTCCAGGTTGATTTTCTGCATCCAATTCCGCCTTCATTGGTTAATAATTTATCACTTTTTGGAGAGGTCGCAAATCGTAAAAAATCGTACGCCAATTCTTTTTGTTTACTTCCAATGCCAATTGTATACAACCAATAAACATTTAGGGAAGCGGTTTTGTGATTGGGATTGGAGGGAAGTTCAGTAATATCGACTTTGCCTTTTACTTTTGATTCGGGAATCACTTCACACATCGAAGCAAAACCAAACCAGTTAATTGCCATTGCAGCTTCTCCTTCGGCGAAAGCCAAACCAGCTTCAACAGATCCAAAACTTTTCGATTTTGGGTGAATGGCCTTTTTATTGTTTACAATATTTCTATAAAAATCTAAAGCTTCAATTGCTGCGGAATGATTAATATCAATCTGATTTTTATCGTTTAGTAAAGATCCGCCTCTTGTCCATAATTGCAGGCAAAAATCAAAAATCATATTGTGACCGTCTGGGTAATTCGCAAAAACACAGCCATATAAATTTTCTTCCGGACGATTGAAAAACTCCGCTATCTGAACAAATTGCTCCCATGTTTTTGGTGGATGCAATTCATAACCAAATTGATTTTTGAAGTTTTCTTTTTCGATAATATTTTCAAATAAATCCTTTCTAAAAATCAAACATTCAGGTCCATCATGAAAAGGTAATCCATAAGTTCCTTTGTTAATTTGCTGTAAATTCAACAAGGATTGATGCCATCCTTCGGGATAATCTTTTGGTGGATTTTGATTGATTAACGAGGTTAAATCAAGAACTGCTTTTTCATTGACAGCATCAAAAATCCAATCGGTATTGATGTGGGCAATGTCCCATTTTCCTTTTTTTAAACCTTCTTTAGTAATGGTTTCTTCATAAAGATCGTGCAATTCTAACGGAATCATTTCAGCTTCAATCTGAATATTATTTTTAAGGCAAAACAAATCCCATAGCTTTTTCAGCGTACTTTCAAAAGGATCAAATTTTCTAACTGCAATTCTTAACTTTTCCATTTAGACAGCGATAAATTCTTTAATAATTTTTTCATTGTCTTGCCCTAATTTTGGAGAACCTTTTCCAGAAGTTAAATATTCACCATCAATTTTAATCGGACATCTTGTTGTTTGATAGGAGTAACCATCTAACATTTGAACTTTCTGCGTAAAATCTAAAACTTTAAATCCTTCTTCAGCAAAAAGCTCTTGATAGTTTAAAACGCCTGCACACCAAATATCTGCCGGTTCTAAGATATTTAGCCAAAAATCGGTATTCTGAGTTTGTAAATGATCCGCTAAAATATTTTTGATTTCATCTCTTAAATGAAATTTATTTTCAGGAAATTGTAATAATGCCTCACATTTTAAAAGTGAAGCTAAAACAGGAATTGAACCCATTGCCATGGCTAAAAAGCCATTGTTGGTTTTGTAAATTCCGTAAGGCGCACCCAAATAAGCATGTGCATTATTAGTTTTAGTTCGAACAGGTAATTCTCCTCCGTCATTAAAAAAGGTAGTAATGGTTTCGAACTGAAAATCAAAGGCAGATTCCAGCATACTGACCTGAACCGAAGCTCCGATATTTTGGGTCGCTTTTCGATACAAAGCGGCTAAAATTCCCTGAGCCAAATGTGCTCCGGCCAACATATCAACAATCGATAATCCCATAGGAACCGGACCATCTTCCTGATTTCCACTTAACCATGTTAGTGCCGTTAAGGATTGTAATAATAAATCTTGTCCCGGTAATTTTTTTAAATCAGGATGAGTACCAAAACCAGAGATTGAACCATAAATTACGTTTGGATTTATCGTTTTGACATCTTCATAGCTTAAACCCACACGTTCCATTACGCCGGGCCTGAAATTATGCATGACAACATCGGCTTTAGCCAATAATTTTTTTATTTTTTCAAGTTCTTCCGGTTGTTTGAAATCAATTGCAAAAGATTCTTTGTTTCTGTTGATCGTATGAAAAACAGAAGATTCTCCGTTCATAATCAAATCAGAAGTATATAAGGTTCGGCAGATATCTCCCGCTCCTGGTTTTTCAATTTTTATCACGCGCGCGCCCAAATCAGCCAATCGTAAACTTGCCGACGGGCCTGAAAGAAACTGGCTAAAATCTACTATTAAATAATCTTCTAAAGGTTTCATTCGCTTAAAAATTGTTCGTGTATTTTTATATTATCTTCTCCAACGGATGGAGCAGCTTTTGTACTGGTTAAAATTTTTCCGTCAAGCTGAATTGGGCTTCGTGTTGTAACCAGTTTCTCTCCGGTAGCATTTTGAACCGTTTGTTTCAATTGCAATTCGTTTACAAAAGGCTGATTGTCTAATTCTTCATAATTAAGGACTTTTCCGCACCAGATTCCTTCTTCTTGAAGTGCCTGTAACCAATAATCTGATGTTTGGGTTGCTAGTTTTTCAGCTAACAATTCTCTGATTTCATCTCTGAAAGTAAACCAATCCTGTTTGTCAGCGTATTTACTTAAATCAACTCCTAAAGTATTTCCAATGAAAAGCAAATCTCCCATTGCCAATGAAATAAAGCCATCCTGAGTTTGATAAACTCCATAAGGCGCACTTAGAAAAGCATGCGCACTTCCTTTAACATCACCTCTTTCCGGCAATTGTCCGCCGTCATTTAAGAAAGAAGTAATCGCTTCGAACTGAACATCCAAAACAGATTCTAATAAACTTACTTCTACCAAAACTCCTTTTCCGGTTTTAGCTCTTTTTAATAAAGCCGCCAAAATTCCCTGTACAAAATGATTTCCGCACATTAAATCGGCTACAGCTAATCCAAATGGAACTGGTCCCTGATTTTTTCTACCGCTTAACCAGCTTAATCCGGAAAGCGATTGGAGCAATAAATCTTGTCCCGGCTTTTTTGCCCAAGGACCAATATTTCCGTAACCGGTAATGGTTCCGTATATTATTTTTGGGTTGAGAGTTAAGCTTTCGCTGAAATCTAGTCCTATTTTTTCCATCACGCCTGGTCTGAAATTGTGGGTCATAATATCAGCTTTGGCGATTAATTTTTTTATCAGAATTAAGTCTTCCGGATTCTTAAGATCGGCAGCAAATGACTCTTTATTTCTGTTGATAGTATGAAACAACAAACTGCTGTCATCAACAAAAAGATCTTTAATACTTAATTGTCTGCAAGCTTCGCCTTTTATCGGGCGCTCAATTTTGATAACGCGCGCACCTAAATCAGCTAATTTTAATCCGGCAGAAGGCCCTGCCAAAAACTGACAGAATTCTAAAACAACTAATCCTTCTAATGGTTTCATGTTGTAACTAAGTTTAAAGATTTCGCGTAAAGCGAATTCATTTCTTCTAAAACCAAATTTTCATCTCCGCCATGCATCAAATAATTACGAACAATATCACCCGCATGATCCTGAAAGTACATATGTCCGGAATATCTAGGTCGTAAAAAAGCTCTTTCTAAAGTTGGCAGAGTGTTTTTGAAATAATCATGTGTTACCGAATTGATTCTTTCACTTTTCCACGCCTGAAGATGTCCGGGTTGTCCGCCATTATCTGCAAAAACATTTTGCTGAACCTGAGAAGATCCTGTAAATTCTGCATATTTAATAGCTTCCGGAATATGTTTGCTGAAAGAAGAAACCGCTAATCCGGTTCCGCCCAAAGAGCTGATCATTGGTTGATCATTCAAACGAACTAAATCATAAAAATGAAGTAATTTTTGGCTATATCCTGTTCTTGAATAATTTGAATATCCGTAAGCAAATGGACAATAGGCAATTTCGTCTGAGTTTACCATGGCTTCATACACCTGAATTGGATTTCGGTTGAAGTTGGCCGTATCAATTAATTGTGCCAATTCCCTGAACATTTGCAACGCTTTTTTTCCTGTTTCAGGAGAAATAACTTTTTCTGTCGATTGAAAAGGCGCTTCACCCAAACTGCAGCAAAACATATAAAAGCTCATTAAAACGTCTACCGGAATTCCGGCAAAAGCCACTAGTCCTTTTTTTGCTAACGCCAATAAATCATCATAAGTCTGCGGCACTTTTAAACCTTGTTTTTCTAGAATGTCTAATCGGGCTGCTGCGACTGGTGTTGCTGCATCGATTGGTAATGCCCACAATTTGTTATCAAAAACATAACTTCCGTAAGAGCGTCCAACGGTATTTAGTTCCTGATCTTTTATATATTCTGTTGATAAATAATCTGATAAGGGCAAGATAGTTTTAGAGTGTGCTCCAAAGCCTGTCCACGGATGATCGATCACAAGCAAGTCAAATCGCTTGGCTAAATCTTCGATAGAAGCATCTGCAAATTCCTGTAAGCTTCTTTTCTCCCAGGTAATCTCAACTCCGGGATTTAATTCTGTAAAACGCTGAGCTGTTGCGACCATTGGCAATAAACCTCTTGTATGATTCCAGGTTATCCCTTTTAATATTGTCATTTTTAATAAAATTTATATGGATGATTTTATTCAGAAATTAATAAATGTAAAAAATACAATTACAAAAATAGAAATAAGATTGAATTGAACAATAGATGAGGAGTTTATTAACAGTAGTTTTTTGAAGTATGTGGAAGTAAGTTAGAATTTTTTTACAAATTTGATAAAAAGTGTTATAATATATTAAAGTTTAGTCATTTTGGGAGATTCAGATGAAAATATATCTCAAATATTAATATTAAAATATACTTTTGTAATTGTGTTTTTTACATTTATTAATTTTAGATAAATTTTTAAAAGCAAAAACGATATTTAAAAGACTTAAAAACGATAAAAATGTTTTCATTAAAAAATAAAAAAGCCGTAATAACGGGTGGTGGAAGCGGAATAGGTAGAGCAATTGCTACTTTGTTCGCAAAGCAGGGAGCAGAAGTTCACATTGTAGATTTAACGATCGAAAGTGCCAAAGACGCATTAGACGAAATTCTAAAAGAAGGAGGAACTGCATTTTCACATGCCTGTAACGTAGCCAGTCAGGAAGAAGTTTTAGCAACATTTGAAAAAATTGGCAACATCAATATTCTGATTAATAACGCCGGAATCGCGCATGTTGGAAAAGTAGATACTACACCAGCAGCCGATTTTGATCGTGTTATGGAGGTAAATGTAAAAGGAGTTTACAATTGTTTGTTTGCCGCGATTCCACAATTCCGACTTTCAAATGGCGGTGTTATTATCAACATGGCTTCAATTGCAGCCTGGGTTGGAATTCCGGATCGATTTGCTTATTCTACAGCAAAAGGAGCCGTTATGGCCATGACTTTATCTGTAGCAAAAGATTATATTAAAGAAAATATTCGTTGTAATTCTATTTCACCAGCAAGGGTTCATACACCTTTTGTCGATGGTTTTATTTCGAAAAATTACGCTGGTAAAGAAGAAGAAATGTTCGAAAAATTATCCCAGTCACAACCAATAGGAAGAATGGGAAAACCAGATGAAATCGCAGCATTAGCTTTATACCTATGCAGCGACGAAGCCGGATTTATCACAGGTAGTGATTACCCAATCGACGGAGGGTTTATTAAGTTAAATAATTAGGAAAAGGGGCTAAGGTTCTGAGGGACTAAGATTCTAAGGTTTTTTTGGACTTACAACCTGAGAATCTTAGTCCCTTAGAACCTTAAAAAAAAAAGAAAAATAAATAATTTAAAACGGTACTAAGGTACTAAGATGCTAAGATAAAAAAACTTAGAATCTTAGTCCCTTAGCACCTCAGAACCTTTAAAAAAAAAAGAAATGAAATTAATACGTTTTGGAGAAATAGGAAAAGAAAAACCGGGAGTTTTAATTGGTGAAAAAAGATATGATGTTTCGTCAATTGTAACAGATTTTAACGAAAGTTTTTTTGAAGAAAATGGTTTAGAGAAATTACAAAAAGCATTAGACAGTAATCCGACTTTACCAGAAGTGGATGCCAATGTACGTTTAGGTTCTCCAGTGGCGAGACCTTCAAAAATAATTTGTATCGGACTGAATTATGTAGATCATTGCAAAGAAACTGGTGCACCGATACCAACAGAACCGATTATCTTTTTTAAATCTACCACCTCTTTGTGTGGACCAGATGACAATCTGATCATTCCAAAAAACAGCGATAAAACAGACTGGGAAGTGGAACTGGCTTTTGTTGTAGGTAAAAAAGCAAGTTATGTAGAAGAAGCAGAAGCTTTGGATTATGTTGCAGGTTACGCATTATTAAATGATTACAGTGAAAGAGCTTTTCAATTAGAGCGTGGAGGACAATGGGCAAAAGGAAAAGGAAGCGATACATTTGCACCACTTGGACCCTTTTTGGCAACCAAAGATGAAGTAAAAGATGTTGATAATTTGTCCATGTGGCTGACTGTAAACGGTAAAAAATTCCAGGACAGTAACACGTTGAATCTGGTTTTCAAAATTCCATTTTTATTGCACTATTTAAGTCAGTTTATGACTTTGCTTCCTGGTGATATCATCAGTACAGGAACGCCTCCGGGAGTTGGTTTGGGAATTAAGCCAGATCCAATTTATCTTAAAGCAGGAGATGTTGTCGAATTAGGGATTGAAGGTTTGGGTACTAGTAAACAAACTGCGGTTGCATACTCAAAATAATATAAAAGAAAATTCTAAGATGAAATTTATAGTATGTGAAAAACCACAAGAATTTATTCTGAAAGAAAAACCAATGCCAGAACCAAAAGAAGGCGAGGTTTTATTGAAGATTAAAAGAATCGGAATTTGTGGTACCGATATTCACGCTTTTGGCGGAACACAACCTTACTTCGAATATCCAAGGATTTTAGGTCATGAACTTGCTGCAGAATATGTGAAAGGAAATGCTAAGGGTTTTGAACCAGGCGATAAAGTAACTTTTATTCCGTATTTTAACTGTGGAAAATGTGTTGCCTGCAGAAACGGATTAACCAATTGCTGCGTAAATATTAAAGTTTTCGGAGTTCATATTGATGGCGGAATGGCTGAATATGTGACCATTCCCGAGCAATATTTACTTCATGGTCAAGGTTTGGATTATGATGAATTGGCATTGGTTGAACCATTGGCAATTGCGGCGCACGGAGTTCGAAGAGCGGCCGTAAAACCTACGGATACGGTTTTAGTAATGGGTGCCGGACCAATTGGTATCGGATTGATTCAGTTTGCTAAAATCGCTGGAGCCAAAGTAATCGTGATGGATATCAACGAATACCGATTGAATTTTTGCAAGGAAGCGCTTCAGGCTGATGAAACCATAAATCCGTTGCATGATGATGTAGCTCAAAAACTGGCAGAAATTACAAATGGCGATATGGCCAATGTTGTGATTGACGCAACAGGAAACCAAAAAGTGATGAACAGTGCCTTTAATTATATTTCTCACGGAGGCCGATTTGTTTTGGTTGGACTTCAAAAAGGAGAATTGAGTTTCAGTCATCCTGATTTCCATAAAAGAGAATCCACTTTAATGAGCAGCCGAAATGCGACTATTGAAGATTTCGAATATGTAATGGAATGTCTTAAAGCAGGTAAAATTGATCCGAAAAAATACATTACACACAGAACCAATTTCTCAGAAATGATTACCGATTTTGGGCAATTAATTGATCCAAAAAACAATGTAATCAAAGCGTTGATAGAAATAGAGTAAAATTATTAGTAAAATGTAAAATGTGAATTGTAAAATTTGAATTGTGACATGTAAAAAAATTTACTGTAATTTTTTTAAGTAAAAATCTAAGTTTATAGAATGTTCATTTTACATCTCACAACTCACAATTCACATTTTGCAAATTACTTCTAACACACAAAAAAATGGATTTAAGATTAAAAAATAAAATTGTTGTCGTGTCGGGTTCGGCAGGAAAACAAGGCAGTATTGGCGAAACCATCATTAACCGATTGGCTGATGAAGGTGCGATTCCGGTATTGGTTGACAGAAACAGCCGAGGTTTTGGTTATGCCGAAGCACTTCAAAAAAAGGGAATCGACGCTTTGTTTGTGCAAACAGATGTTACCGATCCTGTTGAAATCGAAAACGCAGTTAAAACTATAGTGGCAAAATACGGAAGAATAGATGCTGTAATTAATAACGTTGGTGTCAATGATGGAGCAGGTTTAGATTCGACTTACGAGGAATTCATGAATTCTTTGAAACTAAATGTGGTAAGTTATTTTCTATTGGTGAAATATGCGCTTCCTTATCTAAAAGAATCAAAAGGGAATATTCTGAATATTGGTTCAAAAGTAGCATTGACCGGGCAAGGCGGAACTTCTGGTTATGCTGCTGCAAAAGGTGGAGTTTTAGGATTGACCAGAGAATGGGCGGTTGATTTAATTCAATATGAAATTCGTTCGAATGCCATTATTATTGCCGAAAGTTATACGCCGGCGTATGAAGACTGGATTAAAACAGTACCAGACGGTGAAGCTGTTTTGAAAAAAATCAACAAAAGTATTCCGCTAAAAGGAAGAATGACGCAAACAGAAGAAATTGCAGATACAGCACTGTTCATTATTTCAGATCGTTCGTCGCACACCACAGGACAATTTGTTTTTGTTGATGGAGGTTACGTACATTTGGATCGCGCTTTAATCAACGATGTAAATTAATACCACATGAATAACCGAATTGATGCACACCAACATTTTTGGAAATTTGATCCCGTAAGAGACAGTTGGATTGATGAGACTATGCAGAAAATTCAAAGCGATTTTTTGCCCGAAGATCTTTTGCCTTTGCTTCAGGAAAATCAATTTTCAGGCTGTGTTGCCGTTCAGGCAAGTCAGTCTGAAGACGAAACTAATTTTTTGGTGAATCTAGCTGCAAAAAATGATTTCATAAAAGGAGTCGTGGGTTGGGTAGATTTGCGTGGTGTAACAATCGAAGAGCGATTAAATCATTTTTCTTCTAATAAAATAATAAAAGGTTTTCGACATGTTGTTCAGGGCGAAGCGGATGATTTTATGCTGAGAAAAGATTTTCAGAATGGAATCGCTGCTTTGAAACAATTTAATTTTACCTATGATATTCTAATTTTTCATAGTCAATTACCGGCTGCAATAAGTTTGGTCAATCAGTTTTCAGATCAGCCTTTTGTGATTGATCATATTGCAAAACCGGATATAAAATCGGGTGCTATTTCATCCTGGAAAAAAGGAATTGAGGAAATTTCAAAAGCAGAAAATGTCTTTTGTAAAATTTCCGGAATGGTAACAGAAGCCGATTGGAAAAAATGGAAAACGGATGATTTAAAACCGTATTTAGATGTCATTTTCGAGAATTTTTCTGCCGATAAATTAATGTTTGGATCAGATTGGCCGGTTTGTAATGTGGCTTCAGATTATGCAGAATTAGTAAAAACTTTAGAAGATTACATTTCTCAATTCTCGGGTCAAAATCAAAATAAAATCTGGCATAAAAATGTCACGTCATTTTATAAACTTTAGTTTTAAATTGATAAAACTTAAATTTTAAAAAGTGCTTCCCAAAAGTTTTCGATCAATTTTTGATAAAATTTGGAAGCACTTTTTATTTCTGCACTATATTTTTGAAACTCCCTTCTTCATTGTAAAATTTGATTTTTCAATAAATTAAAAAATAACACAAATCACTTAAGTTAAATTTTTAGAATTTCTATAGGATAAGTATATTTTGAAAGCATTTCAAAAACACTTTTCCAGATTATTTTTTACTTCATTTTTGCCAATTTGGTTTTAGACTTTCTGTCTAATTTTCATGTAATTAGATGTCTTTTTGCTTCTTTTTTCCTGGAGTTGTTTTTTCTGTTTTGATGTTTGGTTTAATTGTTAAGATTTAGTTATCAATCAAATACGTAAAGGATAGTACAGGATAGTTATGTTTTTTACATTCTCTTATTTTACACCATAAGATTATTATTAAACCAATATACAAATGTCAGATATAACCACACATACAGATTTTAAGCACGTAAGCTATTTATGGGATGAGTCAAAAGCAGCAGCTTTGGCAGGAGATGAAGTAGCGCTTTTCATTTATCGTTCCAACTTACTGGGAGCTGATTTGCGATTGACCAATTATGGAGGAGGAAATACTTCAGTTAAGATCACGGACAAAGATCCGTTAACGGGAGAAAGCTCAGAAGTAATGTGGATTAAAGGTTCTGGTGGAGATATCGGAACATTAACCAAATCAGGTTGTGCGGCACTTTATTTAGATAGGCTTCGTAATCTGGAGAACGTTTACAGAGGCATCGAATTCGAAGATGAAATGGTAGAATTATTCAACCACTGTATTTTTGATCTGGCTTCAAAAGCACCATCTATCGATACACCATTACACGGATTCTTACCCTTCAAACATATTGACCACCTGCATCCTGATGCCGCTATTGCCATTGCAGCAGCCAAAGACGGGGCAAAAATCACAGAAGAATTATTCGACGGAGAAATCGGTTGGGTGGGCTGGCAGCGTCCGGGTTTTGATCTTGGATTACAATTGAGATCTTGCCTTGAAGAAGCTGAGAAAAAAGGAAAAAAATTACGTGGAATCATGTTAGGTTCCCACGGACTTTTCACTTGGGGAGAAACTTCTTATGATAGTTACATCAACACCCTTGAAGTAATCGAGAAATGTGCTACTTATTTAGAAGATAATTACGGAAAAAAAGGTCCTGTTTTTGGAGGACAAAAAATACAAAGCCTTGATAGAGTAGAAAGAAGTTTGAAAGCGGCGAAAGTAGCTCCAATCTTAAGAGGATTCTGCTCATCAGAGCGTCAAATGATCGGACATTATACCGATGATGCAAGAGTTTTGGAATTCATCAACTCAAATGATTTGGAAAAGCTGGCTCCACTTGGAACTTCTTGTCCGGACCACTTTTTGAGAACGAAAATAAGTCCATTGGTTTTGGAATTACATCCAAACGAAGACTTATCAGATGTTGAAGCCATCAAAGCAAAATTAAAACCTGCTTTTGAAGCGTACCGTGCAATGTATAAAGACTATTACAATGCTTGCAAGAAATCAAATTCA
>NZ_MUGV01000005.1:0-96493 GCF_002217275.1 Flavobacterium frigidimaris | reverse complement strand
TAATTATCAAATTTTCTAATTGGCACATTCAAAAATTAGATAATTGAGATAATTAGTCAATTTGATAATGAATTAAATTACGCAAAGCCAGGCAGTATCTAATTATCAAATTTTCTCATTGGCACATTCAAAAAATAGATAATTGAGATAATTAGTCAATTTTCTAATTGGCACATTAACAAAAGGCCTTATAAAAATAAAATAATGAATCGAATTTCGGTACTTCTAATTTCCTTTCTCTCGTTTCAGGCTTTTTCGCAAACGACATCAGATCTTAGGCAACAATTAAATCAGATTATTGCAACTAAGAATGCTACAGTTGGGATTTCTATTAAAAGTATTGAAGATAAAGATACTTTGAGCATTAATGGAAATTTGAAGGCGCCTATGATGAGTGTTTTTAAATTCCATATCGCTTTAACTGTTTTGAACCAGGTTGATGAAGGAAAGCTTTCATTGGAACAAAAAATCTTTATTAAGAAGAAAGAATTACACGAAAATACGTGGAGTCCAATGAGGGAAGATTATCCGGAAGGAAACATGTATTTGACACTAGACAAATTGTTGCGATATACAGTTTCGCATAGTGACAATAACGGATGTGATATATTGATAGATTTAGTTGGAGGTACAAAAGTCATTCAGAAGTTTATAAACAAACAAGGAATTAAGGATTTCGTGATCAAGGTGAACGAAAAGCAAATGGAAAGCTGGAAGAACCTTTATGTAAATACAACAACACCTTTGGCAACAACAGAGTTGCTGGAGAAATTCTATAAAGGCGAAGTTCTAAAAGAAAGTACAACCCAATATTTATATCAAATAATGGTAGAAACTTCAAGAGGGCTTACCTGGATGAAAGCCGGTCTTCCGGAAGGAACTGAACTGGCGCACAGGACCGGTATTTCGGGAACAAACGATAACAATCTGAGAGTTGCCATGAACGATATTGGAATTGTAAAGTTACCAAATGGAAAACACTTTATTCTTTCAGTTTATTTAAAAGATATTACAGAAAAACAAGAAGATACTGAGAAGATAATCGCTGATATTGCCAGAGCAACCTGGGATTATTTTACGAGAAAAAATTAGATAATTAAAAAATGTGATAATTAGATAATTATATAGATTGTGCAAAGTGAGGTATTATCTAATTATCTAATTTCCAAATTGACACATTAAGAGATATGTTAACAAAAGAAGATATTGCAAAACGTATTGCAAAAGAAGTAAAAGACAGATATTTCGTTAATCTTGGAATCGGGATTCCGACATTGGTTGCGAATTACGTCCGTGAAGATATCGCAGTTGAATTTCAAAGCGAAAACGGAGTTCTCGGAATGGGGCCTTTTCCTTTTGCGGGAGAAGAAGATGCCGATGTTATTAATGCAGGAAAACAAACAATTACAACGCTTCCGGGAGCAAGTTTCTTTGATTCTGCTTTTAGTTTTGGAATGATTCGGAGTCAAAAAGTAGATTTAACGATTTTAGGAGCGATGGAAGTTTCTGAAAACGGAGATATCGCCAATTGGAAAATTCCGGGAAAAATGGTAAAAGGAATGGGAGGAGCAATGGATTTAGTGGCTTCCGCGGAAAATATAATCGTGGCGATGATGCACGTTAATAAAGCAGGAGAATCAAAAATTCTTAAAAAATGTACTTTACCATTAACTGGTGTAGGATGTGTTAAAAAGGTTGTTACTGAATTGGCCGTTCTCGAAGTAACAGATAAAGGTTTTAAACTCTTAGAACGCGCTCCAGGAGTTTCTGTGGAGCATATCATTGCATCCACTGAAGCTGATTTGATAATTGATGGAGAAATTCCGGAAATGGTGATTTAAGATTAACCGCAAAGTGCGCAAAGATTTGCGCGAGGCCCGCAAAGTTTATACAAACAAAAACCGTCCAATTGGACGGTTTTTGTTTGTATGCTTTAAGGGTCAATGTGCATTTATATTTATTTGTCAGAAAATCTACAGCGTACATTGCGTAAATCTTTGCGCACCTTGAGGTTAAGTCAACTTTATTGTAAATTAAAAGAAGCTCCTAAACTAAAAGTTGCCTGGTTGTTTAAATGGTCAAAGATTTCATTGTTGTTGCTATATTTAGCAATTGGAAATCCAATTTCGGTAAAAACACCAAAACCATCAGTGAAAAAATAACGACCTCCAACATGACCGCCAAAATTGTGCAATCCCAGGCTCAAACCAGGATAAATGTCTAATTGTTCTACGCCAATTACACTACTTAAATTGGCATTTATTCTTGCTTTTGCATCAAAACGATCTTGGAATTCTGGTTTTTCATCAGTGTAAGGAGTTGGATTATTGTGGTAAAAACCATTAAAGTTATCTACTCCTAAAAGATAAGTCGAAACAAAACCAAAAGAGAAATTTTCTCCTAAACCAAAATCAACAGAACCCTGAATTCCTGAACCACCATCTTGTAGATTAGCACCAACGTTAACTCTAACATCACCTTTTCCTGTAAAAGCTTGTTGCGCTTGCGTTAAACCGAATGATACTAAAAACAAAAATGTAATAACTTTTTTCATAAACTTAAATATTAATTATTTTGGACTGCAAATTTAGTTTTTTATAGATTAATTCCTACCTTTTTCGTTAGAATACAATTCATTTAAAGGATCACTTTGCCAGAATTCTTTGGTATCAACATTCATGATAGTCAACGGGCCTTTGAAAGCTGCACCTGTATCAACATTCCATACACAGGCTTTGTTAACAGGGACTGTTTTACCTATTCGGGTAACTGGCGTATGCCCTATATAGATTTCTTTGTATACAGTAAAGCGTTTAGGGTAATATAGATCATCTGGTTTTAGGTTCGGATCTAATGAAAGCGCACTTTCCCAAAGTGTTCTGTCCCAATAGAATAATTTTGGGAAATATTCCCAAACTACACCATTCAAATTGGTAAAACCTGCATGAACAAATAATCGATTTTGATCATCATGGTAGTAATCCTGTAAAGATTCTAAGAAAACAATATGCTCTTTTTTTCTTTCATCTGAGAGTTTAGCGTAGCCTTCGACAGTAGCTTTACCGCCATGTTTGTACCACATTTCTTCATCAAATTCTTCATGTCTGTTTTCAAGCCAATCCAATGCTAGCTGATCGTGATTTCCTCTGATACAAATACAGTTTTGCTTGCTTTTTAGATCAATCAAATATTCGATTACTTCTGCAGATTGACTCCATCCATCAACATAATCGCCTAAAAAAATTAAAGTATCTCCAGTGGTAACTTCGGCTTTTTTCAACACTTGCTCAAGTGCGAGTAATCCTCCGTGTATGTCGCCTATAACAAATGTTCGCATTTTATTAAATTTCGTGTAGTATACAAAAATAAAGAAAATGATTTGTTTGAGATCATTTAGTTGTTAATCTTTGCGAACCTAAAAATGTTTTTATTTTTGAATACATTTTTTAGGTGAAACACTAAAATACTAACATAACCAAGAAATCAAAAACCAAATTTAAACATGAAACAAAGCCTAACTATTTTATTTTTATTGCTAACACTGGCAGGTTATTCGCAACAACTTACTTACGGAAGTGGAGGCCGGGTTTATAATTCGGAGAATAAAAAACTTCGAACAGATGAAGTTCGTGCATTGTTAGCTGATAATGCAGAAGCGTTGTCGCTTTACAATGCGGGACGAAATAAAAAAACGTGGGGGAATGTTCTTTTTTCCGGAGGTTTGGGACTTGTTGCAATAAATTTGGTTATAGCGATGAATAGTGATAATATTACTTCTGAATCGGGAACTATATATTCTAATAATGGCTATGGTAATCCAATTGTGTCGTACACATCAGCACATTCAGAACGTGCAAATATGACCGCAGCGATCATTGGCGGAGCTTTAATCATTGCTTCAATCCCAATTAAAATAGGATATCCCCGAAAAATTAAATCGTCACTTGAAAAATACAATAAAGGTTTAGCAGAAACGTATAAACCACAACCTAAAACTACTTTATTAGCAAGTGCTAATCAAATTGGTTTTAAAATCGAATTTTAAAGATTCGCATTAAAAATGAGAAAAAGCTATAGTTGGAAAACTGTAGCTTTTTTTTATGATTTTTTTCATCTCATTATCAAGCTTCCTGTTTAAATTTGTGCTATGTCTGAAGCACCTACATATCGTAAAATTATCCATATTGATATGGATGCTTTTTATGCTTCGGTTGAGCAAATGGATAATCCTGCTTTACGCGGGAAACCTGTTGCTGTTGGTGGTTCAGAGAATAGAGGAGTGGTTTCTGCGGCGAGTTATGAAGCCCGTAAATTTGGAGTTCGAAGTGCCATAAGCGGCGTTTTAGCCAAAAAATATTGTCCCGAAATAATTTTTGTTCGGCCGAGATTTGATCGGTACAAAGAAATTTCTACCAAAATTCATAAAATCTTTCATGAATATACTGATTTAGTGGAACCCCTTTCGCTTGACGAAGCTTATTTGGATGTAACCCAGAATAAAAAAGGAAATCCAAGTGCGAGTTTACTGGCGCAGGAAATTCGGTTGAGAATTTTGAATGAAGTGGGATTAACAGCTTCGGCTGGAATTTCAGTTAATAAATTTATAGCCAAAATTGCCAGTGATATCAATAAACCAAACGGGCAGAAAACAGTAAACCCGGATGAGATTTTATCTTTTCTGGAAGAATTGCCTATTCGGAAGTTTTATGGCGTGGGAAAAGTAACTACTGAGAAAATGTATCAGCTGGGGATTTTTACCGGAGCCGATCTAAAAACAAAATCAGAAGAGTTTCTGGAAAAGCACTTCGGAAAATCTGGTTCTTTTTATTATAAAGTGGTTCGGGGAATTCATAATAGCGAAGTAAAATCATATCGCGTAACAAAATCAGTAGCAGCAGAACATACTTTTGATGTCAATTTATCTTCGGAGATTTTTATGCTCGAGCAGCTGGAAAGAATTGCCACTTCACTTGAAAAACGATTAAAAAAACATAATATTTCAGGAAAAACAGTTACTCTCAAGATCAAATACAGTGATTTTACACAGCAAACACGTAGTAAAACATTGCTGTATTTTATTTCTGATAAAAGTTTAATCCTTGAAACTGTGGAAGAATTATTATATCAGGAAAAAATGAAAGATTCTGTTCGTTTGCTCGGAATCTCTTTAAGCAATTTAAATACGGAAGAGAAGAAAGCGGTTGTTGTTCAGTTAAAGTTTGCTTTTTGATGAACAAAATAGCGTTAAAAACTTAAAAATCTATCTTTTATGATGAATTTTCTCTCTATCTTTACAGGTAGAAAATTTTTCAATACCACTTCAAATGAAAAATACTAAAGAAGAAATCCCGCACCGGAATACGGTTCCCATTTTATCCTGGGATTTTCACTATGAATATCTAAATGAACTATGGGCAATTTTTGCTGATTTGAAAAAAGTAGATAAAATTTCAAATCGCTTTAAATGGAATGATAAAAATCTGAAAATTAAAGACCGGATTTTAGATGAAGTCATTTTGGTTACCGATGCAAATTTGAAAATCGTTTTTGCTTCCAACGGAATAAAAAAAATGACGGGCTATACAGAAAGCGAAATCATTGGGAAAACCCCAAAGATGTTTCAGGGGCCAAAAACGTCTGAAATCGCCTTAAAGGAGATTAAATTAGCTATTCAATTGCAAGTTCCGTTTGAAAAAATAGTAGATAACTACAAAAAAGACGGTAAAACCTATAAATGCAAAATAAACAGCGTACCCATTTTTAATCTAAAAGGAGAGCTGTCACATTTTATAGCTTTTGAAAGCGTTGATAAAAGTGCTTGAGACTTAACCGCAAAGATCGATAAGGTCTACGCAAAGTTCTTTTGTAAAGGTGAAAAAAAATAGAAAAATATAAAAATAAAACCGCCCAGATAGGCGGTTTTTTGTCTTAGAACCTTAGCATCTTAGTGCCTCAGTACCTTAGATTATAGATTATAGATTTTCAAAGAAATCATTTCCTTTATCATCCGTAATAATAAACGCAGGGAAATCTTTAACGGTGATTTTACGCACAGCTTCCATTCCTAATTCTTCAAAGTCAACAATTTCAACTTTTAAGATATTATCCTGTGCCAAAATCGCTGCCGGTCCGCCAATAGAACCCAAATAAAATCCGCCGTATTTATTACAGGCATCAGTAACTTGTTTGGTACGATTTCCTTTTGCCAGCATAATCATACTTCCGCCATGTTTCTGGAATTCATCTACATAAACGTCCATACGTCCTGCCGTTGTTGGTCCAAAACTTCCTGAGGCCATTCCGTCCGGAGTTTTTGCCGGACCAGCGTAATAAACAGGGTGATTTTTAAAGTATTCCGGCATTGGTTGGCCAGCTTCCAGCATTTCCATAATTTTTGCGTGAGCAATGTCACGGGCAACAATTACGGTTCCGTTTAGTTTTAAACGCGTTTTTATTGGGTATTGAGATAGTTTTGCCAACATATCTTTCATTGGCATATTCAGGTCAATTTCAACTGGTGCTTCTAAATGTGGAGCGGTTTCCGGTAAAAATTGTTTCGGATTTACTTCTAATTGTTCTAAGTAAATTCCATCTTTTGTGATTTTTCCTTTGATATTTCTGTCAGCAGAACATGAAACGCCTAACCCAACCGGACAAGAAGCTGCATGACGAGGCAAACGAATTACACGAACATCATGCGTGAAATATTTTCCCCCAAACTGAGCTCCAATAGCACTTTCCTGGCAAATTTGCTGTACTCTTTGTTCCCATTCATGATCACGGAAAGCCTGACCAGCCATGTTTCCTGTAGTTGGTAAATTGTCGTAATAACCGGCAGATGCTTTTTTAACAGCGCTTAGGTTCGCTTCCGCGGAAGTTCCACCAATAACCAAAGCTAAATGGTACGGAGGACAAGCAGAAGTTCCTAAATCTTTGATTTTTGCACGAACAAAAGCATCCATCGATTTTTCATTTAATAAAGATTTAGTCTGCTGGTATAGATACGTTTTATTAGCAGATCCACCACCTTTTGCCATGAATAAAAATTCGTATGAATCTCCTTTTTTAGCATAAATATCAATTTGCGCCGGAAGATTTGAACCTGAATTTTTCTCTTCAAACATCGAAATCGGAACAATTTGAGAATAACGTAAATTACGTTTTTGGTAGGTATTAAAGATTCCTCTGCTCAGCCATTCTGCATCATCAACGCCGGTAAAAATGCTCTCGCCTTTTTTCGCCATTACAATTGCAGTTCCGGTATCCTGGCAGCTTGGCAACTGACCTTCAGCAGCAACTGAAGCATTTTGCAATAAATTGTAAGCCACAAAACGATCGTTATCTGTAGCTTCCGGATCATCAAGAATTTTTCTTAATTTTTGTAAATGACTCGTTCTCAACATGAACGAAACATCTGTTAAAGCTTCTTCAGCTAATAATTCTAATCCTTTTGGATCAACTGTCAGAACTTCACGTTCTCCAAATTTTTCAACTTTTACAAAATCAGAAGTAATTTTGCGATATTGTGTATCATCCTTTAAAATAGGATAAGGGTCCTGGTATATAAAATCAATCATTTCTTTGTTTTTTACAAAGTTAAAAATTATTTACCGAAGAAAGAGTTTGAATAAGGACACTTTTTTTTGAAATTAATCTTGTTTGTAAAACTCATTAATACTCATTTTCTTTTCAAAATAAGGTTTGTCTTTTGGCGAAAGCAATTTCTTTTTCCAACTGTTTCCTGTTAATATAAATGAAATCGAATCAGAATAGGTTACAATTCCGAAATCTTCAGAGTCATCATCGGCAGGCTCAAATGAAACACTTTTACAGTAAAAAATATCAAGATCGTTCTTTGATTCAAGACTTAAAAATTCGGTCCAGTTACCCCATCCACTGTCTGACATGGACTGCCACTGATGAACAAGCTCTAAATCATTCTTTTTTAAGTAATATAGATAATTTTCAAATGTATAACCGCATGCAGGATATCCGAAATCAATTTTTATAAAAGAGGCGTTGTTTTGAGATGAATCGGGAAAACCATAGGATCCGCTCCATTCAGATCCTTTTTCATACCCTGTAATGGTTATTTTCTTTGAAACAATTTTGTTTTTATTTTTATAAAAATCAAGTCTGAACTTTGATTCGATGATACTGTCCTTATCTGGTTTTTGTTCTGTAAGATGAATGATAATATGCGTAATTTCTGCATTTTTATCAAGGATGATTGTATCTGTTCGTAAAGAATTTTCTTTTGCAGTGATTTCTTCTACTTTAGCTTTTGATTTTACACTTGTTATTTGTGGTGCAGGTTTTGGTTTTTGACAGCTAATTAAAAGGATTAAAAAGAAAATGTATTGAGATTTCATTTAGTTATGATTTTTAATTTTTATGTTTTAATATTTCTTTTTCACCGAAATAATCGGCATCTCTTTAAACTGGACTGAAGTCCAGCCCTACAATATATTGAGAGCCGATGGCTCTTTTTTGGAAGTTCCGGAGGAACAATCCATTTTGTAGGGCTGGACTTCAGTCCAGTTTAAAATGTGTTAGATTAAATTTTCGAAAACACATCTTTCATCATATTTAGTGTTGTATTTATCTAGAAAAGATAAATATTCATCTCTAAAATTTTCTTTTTTGTGATGCTCTTCCTGATTGGCAATATATTTATAGACAGCATCAATATGTGATTTACTATAAGAGAAAACACCATACCCTTCCTGCCATTCGAATTTACATTTTGTCAATTGATGATCATTGATAAATCTTGATGATTTTCCTTTTACGATTCTCATTAATTCTGAAATAGAAATGGTGGGTTTAAGACCTAAAAGACAATGAACATGATCTTCCGTTCCGTTTACTATAACTGTTTTGCAGCCAGTTTCATTTATTAAATTTCCTATAACACTAAATATTTTAGATCTACAATCATTAGTAATTATTGCTTCTCTGTTCTTTACTGCAAAAACTGCCTGAATATAAACTTGATGATAGGTGTTTGCCATTTTTGTATTTCTAACTTAAATTTCAGCTACAAAAATACAAATTATCTTACAAAAAAAAAACATCGCCATCTAGACTGGACTGAAGTCCAGCCCTACAATATAGATTGTTCCTCCGGAACTTCCAAAAAGAGCCATCGGCTCTAAATATATTGTAGGGCTGGACTTCAGTCCAGTTTAAGTGGAATCCGGTAAATCATTCCTCACGAATTTCCAAAAAGAGCCATCGGCTCTAAATATATTGTAGGGCTGGACTTTAGTCCAGTTTAAGTGGAATTCGGGATAAAGTAGATTGTTCCTCCGGAACTTCCAAAAAGAGCCATCGGCTCTAAATATATTGTAGGGCTGGACTTTAGTCCAGTTTAACGTTAAGATGTGGCGTGACCAGATTTTATTTGGTTTAGCTCAAAAAATGTTTTTTTAAAAAAACCAGCTAGCCACAAAAATTGCTGTAATTACGCAAATTACATCCACCAAAAGCATGGTACCTAAAGCATAACGGGTATTTTTTATATTAACCGAACCAAAATAAACGGCAATAACATAAAAAGTACTTTCAGCACTACATTGGAAAATACTGCTCAATCTTCCAGTTAAGGAATCTGCACCAAAGGTATTCATCGAATCAATCAAAAATCCTCGTGATCCTGCGGAACTAAAAGGCCTAAGTATGGCAACAGGCAAAGCATCAGTAATTTGTTTGTTGACACCCATATTTGAGAAAACAAAGGCAATACCATCACTAATAATTTCAAATAAACCGCTGTTTCTAAATAATGAAATGGCAACCAACATCCCTAAAACGTAAGGAAATATAGTAACTCCCGTTTTGACTCCATTATTTGCCCCTACTACGAAAGATTCAAAAACAGTTGTATTGGCATCGGTAAATTTCTTTTCATGTATGAAGGAGAAAACTAAAGTAGCAAGAACGATCACCATTAGTATCAATGCAGAAAGATTAGTGGTAAAGTAGTTTTTACCAATTAAATCTAAATGGTTTACATACATTAATAAACCAATGATAGCGGCAATTAATACCATTAAACCAATAACAAGAGAAGCGCTTTTAAAATTGATTTTTTGTTTGATTCCGACAATTAAGAAAGCGGCAATACTTCCAATAAAAGAGGTAATGATACAAGGAAGCATTACATCTGCCGGATTACTTGCACCAGCAGCAGCACGATAACCAATAATTGAAGTTGCAATTAAGGTTAATCCTGAAGCATGCAGACACATAAACATAATTTGTGCATCACTTGCTTTGTCTTTGTCGGGATTTATTTCTTGTAAACTTTCCATTGCTTTAAGGCCAAATGGAGTTGCAGCCGAATCTAATCCTAAGAAATTGGCAGCAAAGTTTAACGTCATATACGAGATAGAAGGGTGGTTTTTTGGAATAGTCGGGAACACCTTTACAAAAACCGGGCTTAATGCTTTAGCTAATTTTCCAGAAACTCCTGAAATGATTAATAGTTCCATTAATCCACAGAAAAAAGCCAAATAGGCCATTAATGGTAAAATTAAATCGAGCAAAGTAGTTTTACAGGTTGGCAATAAACCGTCAGATTTTTGAACACCGCTGAAAATTTTTACAGTTTTGTTTTTATAAACATACGTTGTGTCAGCATTAAGCGTATCACGATTAATAATCATGGTTTGATCTGGCGCTTTTTTGATACTGTCTTTGATGAAAGCAGGAAGTTGCTCAGCGTATTTTTCGGAAATAAGAATAGGGTCGTCTTTTTTGCCATTTAAAACATAATCAATGGTATAAGTATTGGCAGTAAACAAACTGAATATAACAAAGATAATCGACGAAATAAAAATAGTTAACCAAAATCTACTTAATACCATAGCATTGTTTTTTTTTGTAAATGTAATTATTTAGCAATAAAATGCACAAAGATTTTAATATTGAAACCGGAAGAATTTATTTGGAATTGTAATGTTTTAATTTGTTCGTTTTAATTTGTTATTTTGGATTGAGAAGATGTCGCCCCGAAGGGGCTAAACACATAAATAATATTCTATTTCTATAAATATTGCACTCCTAAAGGAGTTGTAAGAGCCCCAGCGGGGCAAAATATTTATAGAAAATTTAAATGTTTGGGTTCTAATAGCTCCTTAGGAGCGACATAAATATCTAAAGAATAATTTTATTCTATAACAATTTTAGTTTCTAAATAATTTTCAAAAGCCTTAATTCCTTCAAAAAGAACGGCTTTTTTATGCTTTTCGGTTTCATTAAAAAATTGCGTTTCTATTTTGGCGTGGTCTTTTGCGATGGTTCTTTTCCAGGTTCCGATGACTTTACTGTTTTCGAGAATGATCGGTTTGAATATGCCGTTGGTGGTAAATGCTTTCGATTGATGTTCCAGTAAAATAGATGCTTCGCGGGTTTTATATGAAATCAGAATCTCATCAAATGCCGGAAGAAAATGAACGCTTTCGCGGAAGTTATTTTCATCAGAAGAATCGCTTTTAAACCAATAAATTTGGCCATTAATTTCAATAGAATTTAATTGCAACTTTATTGCATTAATAATGTTTTGGCAAATTGTTGGAGAAAATCCTGACCACCACGAAAAGTCAAGAAGCGTTGCAGGGCCATGGCTTTCTAGATATTTTAGGGCTAATTTTGCAAGGCCTTCTTCCTTGGTTAATTTTGAT
Organism: Flavobacterium frigidimaris; assembly: GCF_002217275.1. Lineage (NCBI taxonomy): Bacteria > Pseudomonadati > Bacteroidota > Flavobacteriia > Flavobacteriales > Flavobacteriaceae > Flavobacterium > Flavobacterium frigidimaris. The sequence continues at coordinate 84,806 of NZ_MUGV01000005.1, read as the reverse complement.
TTTGGTTTTGAAACCCGTTCTTCAAGTAGAGCATAAGTGATTTGTTTTCCTTTCATTCTTCCGTTACAAACCAAACCATCCAATTCGGCATTCATCATAATCGCTGCACTTAAAAAATCGGCAGAAGAAGTTTTTTTGATATCAAGCTCCTGCATGATTTCATCACGCGTCAAATAGTTGCTTCCTGATAGTAGTTTTTCGATTTTAGAATTGGTCTGATCCAATTTTTTGGCATCATAACCATATTTTTTACCTGCCGAAGCTGTAAACCTTTTTACCTGAGGAGCCGAAAGATCCAGCATCCAATAAATATCATCAGCAGAAACAAAATGCCAGGTTGGCCGCAAAATATGAGTTCTGATGATTTCTGCGGAATTAATAACTTCTTCAATCACCTTTTCAGTAGCATCACATCGCGAACCAATCGCCCATTTCGCCATCGAATAATCCTGTGCCTGCATGGCACCTAAATACTTTACAATTTCTTGCGGAGATATTGGGCTTGTTTTATACAACTTTTGAGAAACAAGTCTATGATGCGAAATTTCCTGATACGTCATTTTCTAAACCTTTTATAGCTAATAGTCGAAAACCTTTGTAACTCTGTGCCTTTGCAACTTTGAACCTTCAAAAAAAATCATACATGAATAATTTCCTCATCAATCAACAAATCTTCTCTGCGCAAGCGAAGGAAAATCTGTGCAACGGCAATGGTATCTTTTTCGCAATAGGTTACAATTCGGTCAATGTCTTTCTCGACATAAAAAACATGCGCCACCTGACTTCCGTCGATATCGCCTTTTGGAGAAGGAACGCCCAGGATTTTAGTCAATAATTTTAATGAAGTAAAATGTTTGTAATCGCCAAATTTCCACAATTCTAAAGTATCTAAATGCGGAATCTCCCAAGGTTTTTTCCCGAATAGATTCAGCTTGTCCGGAATGGCAATTTGGTTGATAATCATTCTTCTGGCAATAAACGGAATATCAAATTCCTTCGCATTATGCCCGCATAAAAGATGATACGGCTGGTTAAAATGATTGTTCAAAAGATTATTAAAGTCTTTCAAAATCTTCTTTTCATCTCCAAAAAAAGAAGTTACCCTAAAATTCCGAATATCTCCTTTGATGGTAAAATACCCAACCGAAATACAAACAATTTTCCCAAATTCTGCCCAAATTCCGGCACGATCGTAAAATTCTTCGGGAGTGAATTCGTCTTTGCGTTGGTATTGGGTTTTATGATCCCAAAGTGCTTGCATTTCCGCGTCAAGCGAATTGAAATTCTCTTCTTCCGGAACGGTTTCTATATCTAAGAAAAGGATATTATTAAGATTTATTTTTTCAATCATAATTATAATTTAAACACGAATTTCACGAATTAACACGAAACTATTTGGTTTTAAAGAATTGCACAAACCTAGAATATTTGTAAAGATAAAGCTATAAAATTAATTTGTGAAATTTGTGTTTTAAAACAAACGCTGCTGTGTACTTGGGTTTTCGTGTTCAAGTAACCATTTTTTGCGTGATAAACCTCCGGCGTAACCGGTTAAAGATCCGTTTGTGCCAATAACGCGATGACAGGGAACGACTATCCAAAGTGGATTTTTTCCGTTGGCTGATGCAACCGCACGAATCGCTTTTATATCGCCCAGTTTTTTGGTTTGATCCATGTAGCTTATGGTTTTTCCATATGGAATTTCCAATAAAGCTTTCCATACTTTTTGCTGAAACTCGGTGCCTTGCGGATTTAGTTTCAAATCAAAGCCAGTTCTTTTTCCTTCGAAATATTCTTCAAGTTGTGAAACGGCTTCTTTTAAAACCTCCGGAATCTTTGCAGAAACTTCATTCGAACCAACATCTGAAACGGAAATTACAGCAATACCGTTTTCATCTCCAATGATTTTGGTAATTCCTAAAGGGGAGTTGACATATACTGTTTCCATGATTTCTACCGCAAAGGCGCTAAGGTTTTACGCGAAGTTCGCAAAGTTTTTTTTTACCACAAAGGGCACGAAGGTTTTTCACAAAGTTCGCGAAGTTTTTCTCAATAAATAATTGCTTCTTTAAACGCTTTGCTTAAAGGTCACAAAGTTTCGTGTTTACTTGCATTTACAGCGCTCATATTGATTAATATTCGTCCAATTTGAATTGGTGTTTTAGAATGTTTTCAATTTTTTCGCTTGAAATGATCTTTTGAATGTTCGATTTTTCAGAACTGAATTTCGGCAAAACCAAGTTATGATCTTTTGCTTTTTGGGTATAATACGCTGAACGCGATGGATGAAAAGGGGCTACGGCATTGAAAACTTCATTCCATTTTGACTGAAGGATTATTTCTTCGATGATATTGATACAATCATTTTGATGAATTAAATTGATTGGTGCGTCAGGATTTTCGAGGTTTTCTTTTCCTGCTAAAAATTTTACAGGATGACGATCCTGGCCAATTAATCCTCCAAAACGTAGGATTGTGGTTTCGAAGCCTTGGTTTTTTTGCAGAATTACTTCTGCTAAAAGTAATTGTTTACCACTTTCCGTTTCCGGATTTGGGTTCGTTTCTTCTGTAATTAAATTATTTTGATCGCCATAAACAGACGTTGAACTTACAAAAAGCACTTTTTTGATTGCGGATTTCTCTATAAACGGAATAAGGGTTTGGATTTTCTCCACAAAAACCTTTCGCGAAGAATCTGAACTATCAGCATTATTTCCTCGTAATTTAGGTGGAATATCAATAATTAGAATTTCGCTTTCTGTTAAAAAATCATTTATAGTTTCGGAAACACTTCCGCTTTCAAGTGCAACTAAAAATGGATTTATTCCGGCATCTTTCAGAATTGAAAGTTTACTTTCAGAAGTTGTAGATCCGTTGACCGAATTTCCTCTCTCGATTAATTTTTTCGCCAAAGGCAAACCCAGCCAGCCACAGCCTAAAATACTTATTTTTTTCATTTTCTTTAAAGGTGCAAAGGTTCAGAGTTGCAAAGGTACAAAGGTTTATAGATGCCAAAGCCTTAAAAAACTTAAGAAAGCCTTTTTCTTTGCGACTTCGCGGCTTTGCGAGATTAGGTTGTAGATTATTCTAAATCCAGAAAGAAGCAAATTTTGTCTTTTCCTTTTGCACCAATTCGGTTGTAGAATTTTATGGCTCTTTCGTTGAATTGTGGTGTTCGCCATTGCATGTTAACGCAGTTTTTGGCTTTTCCTATTTCTTTCAATTTGTTGATTAAAACTTCTCCAATGCCATAATTTCGGACTTCTTCTTCCAAAAACAAACAATCCATATAAATGAAATCACCAGCATTCCAGGTTGAATACGTGAAATTATAAGAAACATAACCTACAATATCATTTTCCGTAGCGACTACTAAGCAAAATAATTTGGGATTTTCACTGAATAAGGCGCTTTTTAAACCTTCTACTTTTCCTGTCGGATTGTAATCGGCTTTTTCAAATTCAGTATGTTTTTGGCATAAAATGACCAATTTTGGTAAATCGGCTATTTCACAGTTTCTTATTATATATTCCATTGCAAGTTGATTTCAGTTTGTAAAAAGGTTATAAAATGATGAAAATAGGCTGGATATTCCTGATTGTCCCGAATGGCGATAAAATGCTTTCTTTTAAGGCCGTTTTTTCCAATTTTGATGGCTCTTATTGGATTGTTCTTTAAATGTGGTAATAAAGCCCATTTTGCCATCGACATGACGCCCATATCAGCCTTTACCATTTCAAGAGAAGCTTCTGTCAATGGTAATGCGGTAATCTTCTTCGGCGTTACTTTGGCTGGGGCCAAAATAAACTGATGAATCGTAACCGTTTCCATCGGAAGGGAATGAATCAAAAGATGTTCGGTGACAAAATCTTCGGCAACAACATATTTTTTATTCGCCCACGCATGATTTTCAGAAACGGCCATTACCACTTCATCCTGAAAAAGTTCCAGGTATTTAATAGTATTATCATTGATCTGATCGCTTATAATCGCAATATCAATTGTGTTGTCTAATAATTTTTGTAATGGAATATGAGTCGCTTCAGTAACAATTTTCAATTCGACATTGGGATACAACAGATGAAATTGTTTCATTACTGATGGAAGCCAGTGGTAACTGGAGAAACATTCGGTGCTAATTCGGATTTCGCCATATTCTCCAAAAACCATTTGTTTGATTTGTGTTTCAGTTTGCGAAAGTTTTTCGAGAATTTCATTGGCAAGTTCGTAGATTTTCTCTCCTGCTTTGGTCAAAACTAATTTTTTATTTGTTCTCAAAAAAATGGCCGTTCCCAATTGATATTCAGCTTCCTTAAGTTGATGGCTCAAAGCTGATTGTGTCAAATGCAATTTATCTATCGCTTTGGTGATGCTGCCTTCTTCGACAATCGCTTTTATCAATCTTAAGTGACGTATTTCCATTTTTAGAGAATTTAGATACAAAGGAACAAAATTTTAGAATGATTTTTTCATGAAAAAAAGTAATCAACTTAATGAATTCTTTTCGTTTTTATGGTATATGTTGTTCCTCTACTTTTGAAAAAATAAAATCATAAAAACTAAAAGAAATGGAAGTACAAATTAAACATTATGAAAACAAACTGGCCTTTGAAATGGATCCTTCTGATTTGTTTGATGCTTTAAATAACGGAGAAAAAGTAGTTGTTATCGACGCCAGAAAAACATTTGGTTATGAAGCGGAACATATTCCGACCGCAATTAATATTCCGCATCGCGAAATGACGGCAGAAAGTACCCAACATTTAGATAGAGAAGTTTTGTACGTGACCTATTGCGACGGAATTGGTTGTAACGCTTCGACAAGAGGCGCCTTGAATATGGCAAAATTAGGTTTTAAAGTAAAAGAATTACTTGGCGGAATAGAGTGGTGGAAGTTTGACGGATACGCCACTGAAGGTACCAATGGTGTTAAGGCAGGATTGAAAATTGAATGTGCCTGTTAAAGAAAAAAGGGCAAACTTCTAATTTGAAGTTTGTCCTTTTTATATTTTTAAAAATTAATGCTACTCAATTTTAACGTTGTTTTTTGCTGCAATTTTTTTGAATACATCTTCTTTGTTCTCCGATTTCATTTTTTGATAAATAGCGCCAAGAAGCTGCTCTGAATCTTTTACATATTCTGATTTTTCATTGGTGTAGATAACGTGCGCCATGAAAATGTTGTCAAGCGCCTTTTCTTCATCATTTAGAATAAAATAATTTTTTCCGGCACCAAAGTAACCTTCAGCATTATTTGGTTGGTATTTGATTAATTTTTCATAATAATCTATAGCAGTCTTAGAATCAGATTTTAGGCTATAAATAACGCCAATGTTCATTAAGGCCAGATCGCCTTCGGGAAAGATAGCAAGCGATTTTTTATAATATTTTATAGCATTGTCAAAATCATTCAATTGTCTGTAACAAACGGCAATATCATCTAACGCTAAGACAAAATTAGGATCTTCCTTTAGCGAGAGCTGTAAACTTTCGATGGCCATTTTATAGTTACTGGCTTTCATAAAATCTTTTGCAATTACATAAGAATTCTGTGCTTTTTCATTTTTTGAGTCGGCATAAAAAATAGTCGTTTTGTCTTCAGGTTCCTGAGGTAATAATTTTGGACATTTTTTAATAACAGCATCGCTTACCTTTTGAATCATACTTTTAATTCCGTCAACGGTATTGATCGATTCCCTGACTTTTTGGTCGTTATCGGTTAATATTGTTTCAGACATTGTGCTGGTCAGACAGTCTCTAAAGATATCTTCTGTAATAACACCTGATTTTTTTTGCAAACATTCACATGTTTTTACTGCTATTTTTTCCTCTACCGCTTGTGCATAAATACTCGGAAAACATGCAAATACTATAAAAGCCAAGATTGTTTTTTTCATATAAGATATTCTATTTTATAAACTATTGTTTGGTTGTGGTTTAACGACTGGTACCACACTGTCTTTGATAACAGCTAAACTATCTTTGACAGGTGCAGCTTCGATTACTGGTAACGGAGCGGTATACCTTTTGATTTTTTGCTGAATTAAAACGGCATCATTCAAAACAAAAGGCGTCGGCATCATCCAGTCTGCTCTTGGTTTAACCTGAAATAACGGATTGGTCATCAAATCAAAAGAACTCTCAATTAAGTCCATATCAAAAATGGATGATTTATTGATGTAGAATTCCATTACAAGAGGTTCATTACCTACAACATAATAGCATAAAATCTTCATTCCGTCTCTTTCCAGTCGATTTCCTTTTTGGTCTGAAGTTGAAACCCCATTGGCCTTAAAATTATAGAAAGTCATTTTAGGATGAGCGAAAATATCATAACGATTTACCTTTCGGTTTGGTGTAATTTGAATTTTCATATAACGATTGTTACCCACAACACTGTCTTTCAGGAAAGAGATTGTTGGTTTAGGAATATCAACAACCGGTGCGATGGCGCTGTACGTAAAACCTGAACCGTATTTACTGGCAAGAGGCAACGCGTTTAAGCCAACAGCTTTTTGATTTTTTTCTCCTAAATATGTTTTAGTCCAATCGTCAAGATTTACATCATAAGTTGTCCATACGGCCGAATTTGTATTGGCATTGTAAACATATAAAAGACTATTAGATTTTGCTTCTCCGTGTTCATAGCCGGAATGATAACCTGCGTAAACAAAAAATCCAATCGAGACAAGAAAAAAGAAGACAGTCCAGGCTCCTTTTCTAATGAAAGCTCCGAAAATTGGAAGTAATAATCCAAAAAGTAAAACAGTAAGTATTGCACTTCCAAATAGAATTTTTAAACCCAGACCAATTGGAAACATGACAATAAATGGAGCAACAATTACAAGTGCCGGAAGTGTAAATATCAGATTTAAACCTAAACTGTAATGTTGTGTAATCACAAAAATTCCAAATAAAAAGATTCCGAAATAAACGGGAATAATAAGGAAACCAGCACCTGTTAAGCTATTTGCCAAAAATAGATTGATGATAATCCATAGCAATAAAGGCGCTACAAAATGATTCATCGTTGTTTTTGTTTCTGAAAAGTGGTGGTAAAAAGCAAAGCAAATAGCAATGCTTAAAGTAACAAATGCTCCTATGTAAGCATGTCCGTTGTAGGTAAAGCCATTTAGTAAATCTGAGTATTGGGGATAGACCTGCAAAAGAATTTTCCATCCCAAAAATGTTACTAAACCAGCGATTATCATCGAGCCTAATAAAGGTACGAAGCCTTTAAAAATTTCTCTGAATGTGATCAATCGTTTTGCTTTTCCTATAAAAATGAAGATAATTAACAAGCCCAAAGCGATTATTGTCATCGGGAAAACCCAGGCAAACGGATAGCTTATAAACGAAAACGGAATGCTAAAGTAAACGTCATCTTCTGTAGAATTTGTTGCATTTAAGTCGATGTTTGAAAAATATTTTAATAAAGGCATCAGATACGTTCCCTGATGTGCCAATGTCATTTTGTTTAAATGCTGAACGTCATCTTGTTGGGTGTGATAGTTGTAATGCCCATCGATAAAAGCAAAATTAAATCCCTGAATATTTCCCTGTTGTCTAAAAACAGTTAAATCCGTATCGTTTGGAAGCATTTTGTAAATGCTGTACATCAATGAATTCGAAACCGGATATTTCGCTTTTGCGTTTGAAAATTCTTTTACAAGTGCTTCATTTCCTTTGTTGGTTTCCATTAACATATAACTTGGTCCTGAAGAACCTCTGGCTTCAAAATTAATAACCAAGCCTACGTCTTTTGCCCACGGATGTTTGTTTACAAATAAAGCGGCACCATTCAATCCTAATTCTTCAGCATCAGAAAAAAGAATTATTATATCGTTTTTTTGTGGATTTTTAGAGTACATAAAAGCACGAATGCCTTCAAGAATGGTCGCTACGCCCGACGCATCATCACTTGCTCCTTTTGAAAAGGAGTGCGGTGCACTGTCATAATGAGATAGTAATAAAAGTGCTTTGGAGTTATTGGTTCCCTTAATGCGGGCCAGAATGTTTTTAGATTTTACCAGAAGCCCCTTATCGTTTAGTGTAAATCCTTCCTGAACAGATGTCTCTAAACCAATCCGGTTCAATTCAAGTTTTAGGTAGTTTGCTACTAACTCGTGATTAGTTGATCCCACATAATGGGGTTTTTGAGCAATAATTTCGACTTGGTTTAATGCCCTTTCGGTCGAGAATTCAGCAAGAGCTTCCTCTTCTTTCGAAATCCATTGAGGCATCATGGTAGCATAAATAATACCAAGAATTGCTAAAATGCAGACTACGGCAAGAATTGAGGTGGGTTTTTTTTTCATGATGAATACGTACTAAATTTCTTTTTTAACAAGCATAAAATAATCATTGTCCAAAGATCGATATCCCTGGTCATACAGGAAATAGTAGGTATTGCCTGTTTTGGTGTGCAAGATATTGGTAAAGAAATCAAAATCAAAACCTTTATTGATCATTTTGTCTCTTGTTGCTTTTGATTTTCCTTCCGTGTTTAACTCCGCCAAAATACGGTAATTTTTTCGTAATTTGTTATTTACATTTCGCATGAAATTAGTACTGTCCTTATTTATTTTGTTGTTGAAGGCATTGCGGCAGCTATCTGAACAAAACTTTTTGTCTTCGCGGCCTACAATTTTTTCGGAGCACTCGAGGCAGGTTTTCATTGTTCGATTTTTTTAATTTCATATAAATCATGTCGTCTGTCTTTTAATATTCTGACACTTCCATGTTCATGTAGTTGTTTTAATAGGTTTAAATCAACATCTACAATAAGTGTCATTTCAGTATTTGGAGTGGCTTCGGCTTTTATTCCATTACTCGGAAAAGCAAAATCAGACGGTGTAAACACTGAAGCCTGTGCATATTGAATATCCATATTATTTACTTTTGGGAGGTTTCCAACACAACCTGCAATCGCAACATAACACTCGTTTTCTATGGCACGAGCCTGTGAACAGTGTTTTACACGAGTATAGGCATTTTGAGTATCGGTTAAAAACGGTACAAAAAGAATATTCATGCCTTCATTGGCCATAATTCTGGAAAGTTCCGGAAATTCAACATCGTAACAAATCAGGATTCCAATTTTACCGCAATCGGTATCAAAGGTTTTAAATTGTGATCCGCCTTTCATTCCCCAATGTTGCACTTCGTTTGGCGTAACGTGAATTTTAGTATACATTTCTGAGGTTCCATCCCGTTTACATAAAAAGCCAACATTATAAAGATCATTGTTGTCTAAATAGGGCATACTTCCGGTAATGATATTGATGTTGTATGAAATAGCAAATTCCTGGAAGCGTTTTCTGATAGGATCAGAATATCTCGCAAGTTCCCGAATTGCTTCAGCCTCTGATAGATGATTGTAATCTGCCATTAAAGGTGCTATGAAGAGCTCTGGAAATAAGGCAAAATCGGCACCATAACCAGAAACTACATCTATAAAAAATTCTGCTTGCTCAAAAAATTCTTCAACATTATTCAATTGACGCATTTGCCACTGAATTAATCCTAATCTGATTACACTTTTTTCCAGATTTATTAGTTTCGGACTTTCATCATAATAGACATTATTCCATTCTAGCAGAACTGCAAATTCTTTTGATTCTTCGTCGCCTTCGAGATAATTTTTGATGATTCGTAAAACATGAAAATCATTGCTCAACTGAAAAGAAAGTACAGGATCGTGCAATTCTTTGTGTTTGACTTTGTCAATATAGTTTTTGGGAGTGAGTTTCTTGGAATGTTGTGCATAATTTGGAATTCTGCCGGCAAAAACAATAGCCTTTAAGTTTAGCTGCTCACAAAGTTCTTTACGGGCATCGTATAAACGACGTCCCAATCGCAAGCCACGATAATGCGGATGAATGAAAACATCAATTCCATATAAGATATCGCCATTTGGATTATGGGTTGAAAAACTATAGTCTCCAATGATTTGTTTGTAATTATGTCTTTTGTCAACTAGTTTTTCATCAACAATTAAGGATAGCGCAGATCCTACAACAATTCCGTCTACTAATATAACCAATTGACCTTCCGGAAATATAGAAAGTAATCTTTTAATATCTGCTGATTCCCAGTATGAATTCGCCATTTCCGGATACGCTTCAACCATGGAATTTTTCAATTGTTTGTAATCGTCTAATTCTAAATTTCGTAATTCAACTTTATTAATTTTTGCCTGCATATCGTAAGATTTATCTCAAATATACAAAATTTCCATTTACAAACGTTTACAAATAGTTACAACCGAAAGTAAATAGTTGCTAACCGACTAATTTTTGAAAGCTGCCACATCTTTGCATCGTTGAATTTGACAAGCGAATTCAATTTTATAAGAACATTTAAATAATATACGCCATGAACGCAATGAAAAACAGAGTACAATTAATTGGGAACGTAGGAAACGACCCGGAAATTAAAACATTAGAAAACGGAAAAAAATTAGCGCATTTAACTATTGCCACAAACGATCGTTACACCAATGACAAAGGTGAAAAAGTGGAGCAAACGGAATGGCATCGTGTTACAGCATGGGGCAAAACGGCAGAAATTATCGAAAAATATGTTGTGAAAGGGAAGGAAGTCGCCATTGACGGAAAACTCACCCATAGAAGTTACGATGACAAAAACGGTGAAAAGAAATATATAACCGAAGTTGTTGTAAATGAAATAGTATTGTTAAGCAAGTAAAAATTGCTATGAGGAGTAAACCCGACAGGTTTTTTAAACTTGTCGGGTTTTGCATGTATAATTATAAAACAGAAGCTCCATTTAGGTCTGTAGTTAATATTTCGCTCATATAATCAAAAAAAGGTCGCATGTTTTTGAAGGTTTCCAAAGCCTGTTCCAGAAAAAGTGGACTTAAAACTTCATCGTCAGTAAAACGCTTCATTACTAAAAACTGTCTATAACGAAGTAAACCTATAGCTTCATGATTGATATCAAAGCCTTTTGGCGCTGTTTTAAGTTGCTCGCCTTGTAAAGTTCCAAAGTTGCTTTTGAAAGTTTTTGAGTTTATTATTTTTTTCATGGATTCAGGATCATGAGCAAATTCGCTTCTTATGCGTTTTAAATCTGTGGCATTTGGTCCCCAAAATCCACCGGCAAGAAAGCTGTTTCCTTTTTCCAGGTGAAAGTAATAACCACCGCGTCTCGCTGCTGTTGCTCGTGTATAACTACCACCCCAAAAAGTTTTAAAAGGAGTTTTGTCTTTCGCGAAACGAATATCGCGATAAATTCGGTAAACGCTTTTTTTGCCGGAAGTCGTTTCCAAAACATCAGTTTTAGAAAGTTCCTGAAGCAATGCACCTGCAAAATTTTCAATATGATTTAATTCGTTTAAGTAAGTTGGTTTATTGGCCTCAAACCACGGTTTGTTATTATTTGTTTTCAGCTTTACCAAGAAATCAAGACTTGATTTAGGTATCGTAAATTGGTTTTCCATAAATTAAACTTTGAGACTTTCTATAATCAAAAGAGGTCTGCAATTTAAACAAAAAACCCACCAGATTGGTGGGTTTTGAATATATTGTTTAAGCAGTTTTTTTGAATAAATCAAACATAGGACAACGCGAGCAGCGTTTCTTTTCGCTCTTTTTGTATTTTTCACAACAAGAAGATTTACAGTTTTCTAACTTCTTAATGTTTTCAAGGATAACTTTATTCTTCTTTTTCTTTTTATCCTTTTTTTTGTCCTTGTCTTTTTCTTTCTTGCTCAATTTTCCTCTGTATTATAAAAACAGAGGCAAATATAAAAGAAATATGTTATTTTTAAGTATTCTAAATAAACTTTAACTTTTTTATTTTGGATTGATAGCGATTGAGCTGGTAACGGTTAACTGTTGAATATCACGATCAAACAAGTAAAGTCCGCCTTTATCATCCCCAATTAAGTTGATTTTATCTAAGATTGATTTAGCAGTAGCCTCTTCCTCGATTTGTTCAGATACATACCATTGTAAGAAATTATGTGTTGCATAATCTTTTTCTTCAAAAGTGATGTGCACCAATTCATTAATAGATTCTGAAACAAAAATTTCATGGCTATAAAGCGCTTCAAACATTTCTTTAAAGGTAGTATAAGATGTTTTTGGTGCTTTTAGATCAGTAATTGTTGCATGTCCGCCACGCTCGTTAACATATTTAACCAGTTTTAGCATGTGCGCGCGCTCTTCGTCTGACTGTGTGTACATAAATTGAGCGATTCCCTCTAATCCGTGTACTTCAGCCCAACAAGCCATAGAAAGGTAGGTTTGCGAAGATTCTGCCTCTATGCGTATTTGCTTGTTCAACGCTGATTCAATATTTTTCTTTAGCATAATAAGTGTCTTTTTTGTAAAGTTAAAAAAAATAATCCATTTTAGTTTTTGGAAACCGTGATACCGAAGACATTTGGATTAATTCTCAATAAATTTAAGATCTTTTATGAAAAGGTTTTTTGAAAGACGAAGGAGTATTTAGCTGGTCTAGAAATGGGTCATCTGCGTTAAATCCGTCTTTGAATTTGCGCATTATGAATTGTTTTGAAGCAGTATCGTAATAGTTTAAAATATAAAAATCTTTGTATTTTAAAATATTGTCTAATGCAATCTGCTTATTAAGACTCATAAAATAGTAGATATTGTCAATGGCCAATGGCTCGAGTTGCTCTTGTTTTACAATTGCAAAATCAGGATTCCATACACTTTCAAAATACACCGATTCTGTATGGATATAACCTGAAGAATAATTTGGGGGATAATACGATGAGCCATTATCATAAAATCCAAAATCTTCAAAAGGATAGTAGGAGGAAATAAAGATACTGCCTTGTCTTGCCATGTTAGGAGTTCCTCCCAATGTAATTAAAGTGTTTTCTTTGTTTTTAAAGACAGATAAGCCAATATCAAGATAAGATAAATTGTTAAGGAATTTTTTTGTCGTTTTTAACGCTTTAGCTTTTTCACCTTCTCGCTGAATTAATAAGGGAGATGTTTTAAAATCGATTGTATCATTTTTTGTAATGTGAAAACTCTTCAACGTTTTATCGGAGTTGTAATCCTTTATGTCAAGGAAGAATTCTTCATCACTGGCGATTGTTTGATACAATTTATTATCCTGAAAAAAGGAATTACTTCTTTTTTTGGGTTTTAGAATGAGCGATTGAGTAAAGTCTTTTTCTTTAATTTCTTCCGTTTCAAGATTGATATCAAATACCTGCGTTTTTTTTGGATTGTGATCAAGAGTTAAAACAAAACGGTTGGGAAAGATGTATAATTTACTTTTTGCAGTAGTTTTAAATAAAGGATTATATTCATCTGTTCCAATTTGTTCAATCGGATTTTGCTGAATAACATAATTGAAAGTGACGAATTTTGTGTTGCTATTCTGAAATTTGAATGCAGAAAAATCGAATATTTTTTGCTCGACAGTGCCATTTCCAAAAGTATAAAGAATAAGTGTTTGCTCTTCTAAATCTTTAACAAGGAGATTATATGAATTTTCTAGCTGAAATTGTGTTATAATAGATTGTTTTTCAGAAGTAAATACAAAGTTTAAATTTTTAGAAGTTTTATTTCCAAAAAAATATTTAGTAGCTATAATAGTTCCGTAATTTTTTGTTGACCAATAGAGTGTGGGTAATCCGTCTGCACTAAAGCTATATCCAACCAGAGACTTATCATCAACGTCTTTTAGAGGCCCTTTATATTGATCTGTAAGGAATAGAGAACTATTGTATTTTAAAATAGATATGTTCTCACTATCTGCAGCAAAGACAAAAACTTCGTGAGTTTGTTTGTTTTCGGCAGTTAAAATCTGTTCCGCTCCGTAAGATTTTTTTAAATCTAACGGATAGGAATTCAATATTGTTTGACTGAACAATAATGAGTTAGAGGACAGAAGAAATAAAAATATAATTTTTTTCACATTATTTTAGCCACAAACATCATTCCACTTTTGTTTGTGGAAATTTTTGAATAATGAAAAGTACAAATTATTTTCTATCAATTTTACATCTACAAAAAGAACAAAATAAAAAAGCCCTAAATTTCTTTAGAGCTTAATTAAAAATGAGCTTATTTTACTTTGAAGGTAACTCTTCTGGCTAGTCTTCTGGCTTCAGCGGAGTCTTTTTGAATAGAGGTGTCAGCTCCTTCAGAAATAACATTTAATCGCGAAGATGAGATACCAGCTTTCTCCAGAATAGTTTTAATGTTATTTGCTCTTGCATTTGATAGTTTATCATTGTATTCTGAGCTTCCAACCTGATCAGCATGCCCAACAATGTCAAGAGAAGCTGAAGGATTTTTTCTTAAATATGCTAAAATAACATCAATTGCAGCTGTTGAATTTTCGATTGGAGTTGATTTATTGAAATCAAAATAAACACTATAGTATTTGTCGTTGATCATTTCTTTAACGACATCTTTGTCATTCACTACTGTATTCGTAACTGGTTTTTCAATTACTACTTGCTTTTCAGGTATTTTGTTTACTAAAGCTTCAAGATTCGCAACTTTGTTTTCTAATGCGGCAACATCAGCATTTTCAGAGATTACAGTCCAGTCAGCATGTTTAGAATTTTTACCTAAATAAATATTTAAACCGGCAGTTCCGGTAAATAATAATCCACTGAATCCTCTCGAATTTGTAGCGGCACCACCATCAAAGGTATGATCCTGATAGGCATTAAAAATAGAACTTACATCACCGGTTAAGGCAAATCTGTCTGTTAATCTGATTTGTCCTGTAAGCCCAGCGATTAAATTACCTACATTATCTTTTACATGTAAATCTTTATTTTCTAAACGTCCTACTCCAAAACCTGCGTGTCCCAGTAAACCAAAAGTGTTTGTCCAGGTTTCAAAATTCATTATTCTTCCCAGATTAGCGACTCCTTGAAGATCAATTCTGTAGTATTTTGAATCAAAATCAATTGAACTATTATTTTGGCCCGTAAAAGTATTATATCCAACATCCGCTTTTAAACCGAATTTGTTGTTCATCATATATCTTACACCCAGATCAACAGTAAAAGGATTGATTCTTGAAGTGTAAAAGCCAGAAGTTAATGGACGCTGAGGTTTGTTAAAACCACCATCTAATTCTACAGACCACTTATTGTAACTAGTTGTAGGGTTGTTTTCTGTTTGTGCTTTTGCATGCATTAAACTTAATGCAAACGCCAGAGTAATTACAATTTTTTTCATTGTATTTGAGATTTTAAATTTTTCCCAAACCAACAATTATTTGTAAGAATTACTTTCCGACAGAAGTCACAATCATAATAAAATAAGATTTATTTGAAGATAAAATTTAAGAGTTCATCAACTCCTGAAAGGTAGCAACGAATTGCCCAACATGTAAACCATCCATCAAGCCATGATGTACATGTACCGACATGGCAATACTTCTTTTTCCGGATTCAGAAGTCATCATTTTCCCGAAAGAAATTTTAGGGCAGCTATCCGGGAAAGTATAACTTCTGGCATGAGAAAGCGATGTAAAATTAAGCCACGGAATAGCCGAAAAATGGATCACATTGTCATCATCAAAAGATCTGGTAAAAAGTCCGGTTGTATTTTGAATTCGTTCGATTTCTGCCAAAGCAGTCTGTTCAAAAATTCTAATATCAGCATTATATTCAATTAAAGAAAACCCAAAAGTACCATCTTCGCGACCAATTGTTGCCGAAGCATCGATACGATCGTTAATGTAGATTTCGCCTTTTGAAATTCGATATTTAAAATTCTCGATCGCATTTACGGCAACTAAGGTTTTGTGCAAATAATAAATGAAAAAAGAAGTTTTGAGACTTTTTGCCATTTGATAGGCTTTGGTACAATCGATTTCAACGGTTGCGCCAAAAAAAGGCTCTTCCATTCGGCTAAAATGGGCAAAGTGCTCTTTTCTATTCCAGTTTTCTAAGTCTAAAAGTGTTTTCATTATAATAAATTAGGAAGCACTTCAGAAATTTTTTCGAAAGAGCTGAAATGAGTGTGCTCTACTTTATGGTTGATTTTTTCGTGTTCCCAAGTGGTATGAAACGGAATATGAACGGCATAACCGCCAATTTCCAAAACGGGCAAAACATCAGATTTTAAAGAATTTCCAATCATCAAAAATTCATTTGAACGAATATCTAAACGACCCAGCAATTTTTCATAATCAATCGTTTGTTTGTCTGACATTACTTCGATATGGTGAAAATAGTGCCCTAAACCAGAACGGTGCAATTTACTATGCTGGTCTTTCAAATCGCCTTTTGTGGCCACAACCAATTTGTACTTTCCTTGTAAAGCCTGCAATGTTTCTTCGATTCCGTCTAGAAGCTCAATAGGCTTTTCAAGTAATTCTTTTCCGTATTGAATGATTTTTTCAATAACCTCAATCGGAATGGTATTGTTCGAAATGTTCATGGCCGCTTCGATCATCGACAAAATATAGCCTTTGATTCCGTAACCGTACAAAGGTAAATTGGCAATTTCAATTTTGAATAATTCCTGTGAAATGCCCTGATGCGAAAGATAATCTTCCATCAAAGCACAGAATTTATGTTCTGTTTCCTGAAAATAAGGTTCGTTTACGAACAAAGTGTCATCAGCATCAAATGCTATTACTTTTAAATTCGGTATTTTGCTTTTATGTAACATAGAATTTTGTTTCAAGTTTATTTTTGTTTCAGGTTTCAGGTTTTTCCGCCACGAATTCACGAATTTTCTTTATTTTTTTTGCCACAGATTAAAAGAGTAAATAGATTTAAAAAAATATCTGCACTGATTTGCTTAAATCTGTAAAATCTGCGTGAATTTTTTTTGCCACAAATTGCACAAATTTTCGCTAATTTTTTTGCCACTCCTGATCGCATCAGTGACTGAAGTTTTTTTAACCACAAATTGCACAAATTTTCGCGAATTTGCCACAGATTAAAATGATTTTAAAGATTTCTTTAAAATCTGCGTCGGTGCGCTTAAATCATAAAAGTCTGCGTGAAACTTTTTTCGGCACTAATTAAAAAAAATCTGTATATATCCGACTAGATCCGTGTCATCCGTGTGCCATTTATCAATCCTTAGAAAAAAGTCTTTTTAGCGAAATAGTCTTATCGTAAAAAGTAATTCTAATTCCGAGAAGTAAAATGATGCCACCAAAAACCATCTGTAAAGTTATTTGTTCTTCTAAAAACAACCAAGCTAATATTGATGTTATTACCGCCTGACTTAGTAAACTCAGCGAAACTCTTGTGGCGCGCATGTGTTGTGTTGCATAACTAATCGATAGCCAGGCGCACAATTGGCAAATTACAGCCTGTAAGACCAGAACAAACCAACCGGTATTGGAGAATCCGGTAAAAGGCTGATCCAGCGCATAACATAGAATTCCCAAATAAACACTTGAAGCCAATAAACTGATCGTCATAAAGGACAAAACATCAACTTCTGACAATACATTTTTGCTGATCAAAAGATAAATCGAATACAGAATTCCGGATAAAACGGCAAATAGAAAAGCCTGATTGAAATCCAATTCCATAAAGAAACTAAAGCCAACCAAAGTCACCATTCCGAATAACGAAACTACAGTTCCAATCCAGAAATTGGTTGCCGGTCTAATTTTCAAAAAGAAAAAAGAACCAATTCCGACCCAAAGTGGCGATAAATTCGTCAACAAAGAAGCCTGAGTCGCGCTTGAATCCTGAATGGCAATATTCCAAACCGCAACATCCGAAGAAAATAAAACACCGCAAAGCACTGCCAAAAGCAAGAACTTGGTCTTAGGAAGCTGAAAACTCTTCGTTATAATTACATAAGGTAAAAGCAGAAGAACAGCAAAAAACATACGGTAAAAAGCCGAGATTAATCCTGGTGCTAATTTGAGTTTAATCAATATCGGGAAAATTGAAATACAAAGTATCCCGCAAATTAAGGCTAATCTTGGTTTGGTAAGTTTCATTATTTACGTGTTTTCGTGCCTGATCGTTTACAATTTACTGAATCTAAAGCAATTTTTAAAGAAAAAAAATCCCGGGTTTTAAGTCGGGAAGTGATTTTTTAGTCAGCAAATTTTCTGATGACATATTCTTTGGCTTTATTGTCGTAATAACCCACATAATAGTTATTAGTCATTTTGAATAATGTCTGTGAAGAGACATCCGTATTTTTATCGAAGAAGTTTCTAATTTTGTCAAATGCCAGCGGTTGTAAGTTTTCTGTTAGGTGGTTATCATTTTTGTCAAATAAACCATCAATCTTGACTACTTTTCTTCGTTCATATGAATTAAAGCTTTCTAATGTTGGATTGTAAACTATTGATGAAACTATAGATCCAACAGCACCAAAATTACCTAAAACAGCCTGGCCTAATGTAGCCCTAACCTCTGAAACACTTCCTAATGAAATAAGAGTTTTATCGCCTATATGGTAACAGCTAAGACCTGAGTTCATATTATTTAATTTTCTGATGAACTGCGAGCTGTTTTCCAGCACTCTTTTTGAACCTCCAAAATCACCGCCTTCCTGACTGATCTCCGAATTTTTAAATTCAATTGGTTTTGCCGCAGTGGCTGTATAAGCTTTTAAAATGGTATCATTTAAATCTTTTACATTGAAATACAAATGGTCAGATGAAGTCTTGATTTGGTATAATTTTTTATCGAAATAAAATGAATTTGAATTCAGCTCACTGCGATATTCTGACTGAATGATTGGGTGTTTTAGTAATTTTTCAGTAGCGGTAAAGCTTTTAAGATCCAAAATAATGGCTTGTGTGTAATCGATATTAGAATCTATTGTAACAACTATTTCATTTCCATCGAAATAACATTTCCTTTTATATGCCGCATCAGTTATAGATGTTGGATTTTCAGGAGTAATGTATTTAAGTGAAAAAGGATACTCAAACGGCAATAAATTTTCTTCTAGAACACCATATAAATCAGTTCTTTTATATACGCTATTGTAAAAATGAAAATCTTTTAATACGATTGAATTTTCAGTATGTTTACCGTCTTTATCAAAAATATGTAGTTTAAAAGTACTACTTCGTTTAATAACTGTAAGAAGATAAAAGGTGTTTTCATTACTGAATTTTTGCAACACTTTTTCGTCCTTTAAAGATAAAACATATTCCTGAGTGATAATTTTACGGCTATCAAAATCATAAAGTTGAGAAAAAATCTCTTTATAATCATCTGAAGACCAATACAGTCTTACATTTGCATTTGCACTGTTGTAGCCTACCATTCCAACATAGGTTTTTAAGTTTGGCCTTGGTGCCGAAATACTGTCAGTAATCTGCATTTGTTCGTTTAAACGAATTGCTTTTACCTTTTCTTTATCACTAATAAATAATGTTGTTTCCTTTTTTTCATTATTTACAATCTGAAAAATGTCTCTGTTTTTTTTAAGTTTTACAGGTGTAGAGTTTACAACTTCTTGTGAAAAAGAGATTAAACTGCTTAATAATAAGGAATAGAAAAATATTTTTTTTACCATTGCTGTAATTTGTCTTTGTTTTTTGGCGAATATCTAAATTATTTCTGAATATAGCTGTTAATTTTTTTTTGGAAAATCAAAAAGCGTGAATCAATTAATCTCTTAATCGATTCACGCCATTTTATAGGTAGTATAAAACGTTAGTTTACCGTTTCTCCATTTGGAGCGTCAGCATCCGGATTGATAAAAACCAATTTTCCTTCAGCATTTGTCGTCATCAAAATCATTCCCTGACTTTCGACACCACGTAATGCTCTTGGCGCTAAATTGGCTAATACAGAAACACGTTTTCCGATAATTTCTTCCGGAGAAAAGCTTTCTGCAATTCCTGAAACGATCGTACGAACGTCAATTCCGGTATCCACTTTAAGAACTAAAAGTTTATTTGCTTTTGGCATTTTTTCTGCTTCCAGAATGGTTCCAACACGAATGTCCATTTTGGCGAAATCCTCAAACTGAATCAAATCTTTTTGTGGTTCCGGTTGTTTGCTTTCTGCAAGATTAGCTGTTTTTGTAGCTTCCAATTTATCTATTTGTTTTTGTATTTCTTCGTCTTCTATTTTAGCAAAAAGCAATTCAGCTTCGCCAATTTTATGCCCTGCCGGAATTAAATCTGAATTTTCAGCAATATCATTCCAACCTAAAACTTTATCTATAATGATGTCTTTTGCATCACGGTTCTTCTCTTTAAGAAATTTGCTAAATCCTTCAAAATGCTCTTTAAGATCACTTAAATTAAGGATTTTAGAAAGTTTCGCTGATGTAAAAGGTAAAAAAGGCTCAGCTAAAACGCTCAAGGCAGTAGCAATTTGCAAAGCCACATACATTTGCGTTTTTACACGCTCCGGATTGTCTTTCATCACTTTCCAAGGCTCTTCGTCAGCAAGGTATTTATTTCCTAAACGGGCAACATTCATCAATTCGCCTAAAGCTTCACGAAATCTGTAACGCTCTACTGAACTCGAAATCACAGCCGGATACGCTTTTAATTCGGCTAAAGTTTGTTCGTCAACTTCTGAAAATTCATTTGGCGTCGGAATAACTCCTTCGTAATATTTGTTGGTTAAAACCACCACACGATTAATGAAATTCCCGAAAATAGCAACTAATTCGTTGTTATTTCTTGCCTGGAAATCTTTCCAGGTAAAATCGTTATCCTTAGTTTCTGGAGCATTTGAAGTTAATGCATAACGCAAAACGTCTTGTTTCTCCGGAAATTCTTCTAAATATTCGTGCAGCCAAACCGCCCAGTTTTTAGAAGTCGAAAGTTTGTTTCCTTCCAAATTCAAAAACTCATTTGCCGGAACGTTGTCTGGTAAAATATAGCTTCCTTCGGCTTTTAACATTGCAGGGAAAATGATACAGTGAAAAACAATATTATCTTTCCCAATAAAGTGAACTAATTTCGTTTCTTCATCTTTCCAGTATGGTTCCCAGTCTTTTCCTTCACGCGCTGCCCATTCTTTCGTAGACGAAATATATCCGATAGGCGCATCAAACCAAACGTATAATTTTTTTCCTTCGGCACCTTCAACCGGAACATCAATTCCCCAATCCAGATCACGTGTTACCGCACGAGGTTCTAATCCACCATCAACCCACGATTTAACTTGTCCGTAAACATTCGGTTTCCAGTCGTTTTTATGTCCAACCAAAATCCATTCTGTCAAGAAATCAGTGTATCTGTCTAGAGGTAAAAACCAGTGTTTTGTTTCTTTTAAAATTGGAGTTTCTCCGGTAATTGTCGATTTCGGATTAATCAAATCGGTAGCATTCAAAGTCGATCCGCAATTTTCACATTGATCGCCGTATGCTCCGTCATTGCCACATTTTGGGCATGTTCCAACCACAAAACGATCTGCTAGAAACTGATCTGCTTTTGCATCATACAATTGCTCTGTTGTTTCTTCAATAAAATCACCGTTATCATACAAAGTCCTGAAGAATTCCTGTGCCGTATCATGATGAATCTTAGCCGAAGTACGAGAATAATTATCAAATGAAATTCCGAAATCAGCAAATGATTTTCTTATAATTCCGTCGTATTTATCAATAACTTCTTGTGGTGTAATTCCTTCTTTTTTTGCTTTCATCGAAATTGCAACGCCATGTTCATCACTTCCGCAAATGAATGCAACGTCTTTTCCTTGCAAACGTAAATATCTCGAATAAATATCTGCAGGCACGTAAACCCCCGCCAAATGCCCAATATGAATAGGTCCGTTGGTGTAAGGCAAGGCTGCCGTAATAGTATATCTCTTTGGATTCTGTATCATAACTCAATTTTATTGAGTGCAAAAATAAGCAATAGAATTGAGAATTTGTTATTTCGCGGAGATTCACAAAGAAAAAGCGCCAAGATTCGCGGAGAGTTTTAAGAAAAAGCCAATTAATCGCGCAAAGACGCAAAGGCGCAAAGAAAAATAAAACTTTGCGTCTTTGCGTCTTTGCGCGATTTTTTAATGAAATCAAATAAAAAGCTTAGCGTATCTCTGCGAAAACCTTCGTGTATCTCTGTGAAACAACTCCCTAAAATAGAACCAGTTTAAACTAGCATCATAGGCGAAATCTTCAAAATATATTTTGCAACCTTTGCCCTGAAAAAAACAAAGACAATTTTATGAGCAAGACAAAACTTATCATCAATAAAAACGGATCAATCAAAATCGAAGGTGATTTTGAAATCATGGATTCAGAAGGAACAGTTTACGGACTACAAGGAAGATCTGCACTAGGACTTTGCCGTTGCGGATTATCTGCAAACAAACCTTTTTGCGATGGTGGACACAGAAATAACTTCGAACACGATTCTGTTGCGTTTGATTTACCACCAATGAAAACGAATTAATTTTCTGGTTGAGATATAAAAAAAGCTGCATTATTTAATGCAGCTTTTTTTATATCTCTTTTAATTTTGGTTTCACTTTATTAAAAAATGACTGATAAATATTGTTGTGTTCAGCATTTGTAATTCTTGAAAAGCCGCAATTATCAAAACATATTCTTAGATAGTTGATAAAGGTAGTATTGTGTTCTTCATTTAAAAATTTTGCATCAATACTTGGTTTTGATGTGATTTGTATCGAATAGGACTGGCCTCCACTAATATTGTCTTTGTGTAGATAATCTGCTGAAAGATCTAATGAAACAAAACCCTCATCTTCAAAATATTGTTCAAAATCTTCTAATGCATATTCGTTTGTAGCCATTGTAACTAGTTCGTCGAGACTGATAATTTGGATTGGATCTGCACATTCCCAAATGAAATTTTCATTAGTCTCATAATCCCAACCAAAATTACAAGCACCAACGATTTTATAAAACATCTTTAAAGATATTGGCACAAATCCGAAAGGTTTAATAGATTCGTCAAGTTGTTGTAAAAGAGAATCTGTATTCGAGAAAGGTTTAATCAAGGGACGTTCAAAATTGAATTGAAAGTTGGTTTTAAAAAGATAATTGATGTCTAGTAACTCTTTGTAAATAACATCTAAATTATAAGAAACTCTTTCAAAAGTCTCCGTCATGACTTTTTCTATATCAACAATATTATCTGGTAAAAATGCATCTTCACCTAATTTATAAATGTCATCGTAAACCTTTTTAGTTTCGCCATTTAAGTATCTATCATAAAACGTCATAAAACTATTATGTAGTTTGAAAATATTATAAATAAAGTTCCCCTTTCATCGTAATAATCGACGAACCACCAACCAAAATATCTTCTTCACGATTCATAACTTCAATCATGGAAGCCTGTTTTAGTTTGACACCTTGCAGAATTTTATATTCTTTCTCTGATTTGGTGAATTTCTTTTGCGTTAAAAAGCCAATTAGTGGTCCTGCAGCCGTTCCTGTAGCAGGATCTTCATATATTCCGATTATGGGATTGAAGAATCTTGTTTCTACTATGTGTTCCTGATTTTCATCAGCAAGGGTGAAACAATAAAAACCTTCGAATTTATATTCTTTTGAGATTTCGATTAAGAGTTGGTTGTCCGGTACAATACTATTGAGTACCTGACTGTTTTTTATTGGAACCATCGTATGGGCAACTTCTGTTTTGACAATTGTCGGAACAAAGGCATTTACATCTAAATCCTCTATTTTTAAACCCAATGCTACAGCAATTCTATAAGTTGGAATTTCTTGTTTAATGACAGCCGATTTTTGATGCATTTGCACAACCGGATATTGTGTAACCGGGTCAAAACTTACCGTTAAAGGAATGGCAGAATGTTTCATGATTACAAAACGCTCACTTTCATTTTGTTCCTCAAAAATGGGTATTTTTTTTAGCAAAGCGCCACAAACAGCACCGAGTAAATTATGACCCGCGCCATCAATTTCAAAACCTGTTGGTGTAAAAGAACGAACGTTAAGTGCTTTTTGTTTTGTGGAATAATAGACAAATGATGTCTCAGAATAGCCAAATTCTTTTGAGATATTTTGATAGGTTTCTAATTCTAAATCACCATTTGTAAAAACAACCGACAACGGGTTTCCTTTATAACTTTTATTCGAGAATACATCTAAAACGTAGTATTGTAAAGTAGTTCTGCTTTCCATTGTTTATTTTTTTGATGAATGAAATTATAGATAGAGGATAAAGTTACTATTTGTCGTTCAATCAAAATGATAAACATTTGTTATTTTTACAACATTCGTTTCTGCTCTCCGCTAAATTTTATTGCTTTCTCCAATCTTGAAAGTCTGGTTTTTTCTTGTTTGGCGCTCATAATTACGTGAATTATTACTTTTTTGTACGATGGCGCCTGATTATTGAAATATTCCCAAGCTATTTTATTGGCTTTAAATTGCTTTTCGAACTCCGGGTCGAGAACATACGCTTCATTTTCATGAGAGTAAATTTTAGATCTTTCGTCAGATTTTAATTCGAAAGCTTTTAATCCGGCTTCTTTCATCAATCCGGCTTTTGTGAGAACTTCGACTTTTTTAATATTGATAACACTCCAGATACTAGATTTTTTTCTCGGTGTAAATCTAATTGTATAACTTTCTTGGTCAATTGACTTACGAACGCCATCAATCCAGCCAAAACAAAGCGCCTGATCTACAGATTCTGACCAGGTCATACATGGTTTTTTGGTACTCACTCTATAGAAACCAACGATAAGTTCGGTTTCAGTTTGGTGATGCTTTTCTAACCATGCTCTGAATTTTTCCTGTGTTGCGAAGAAGGTTGGGTTCATTTTTATTTATTTTTTAAAGAAGGAGGCAATGGTGGGCGATCAAAAATAGGTGCTTGATCACCAAAATAAATAGGCTTTATAGTTTTAATAAATGTAAGCTCTTTTTGAAATTCTCTTAAAAAATGATCGCAATCATAGAGTTTATCGGGTGCTGTACCACCATAAATGAATATTAATTTTTTTTTATTATTGTTTAAAATTTCAAACTGTAAGCTTCCTCCATCAGCAATGTTTTCTTGTTGATAATAAGTAGAAAACTGATTAAAATTTAAACTCTTAAAAAATTTCTCAAGCCTGGTTTTTTGATGTTTATTTAGTACTGCATAAAAGTTTTCTTTGGGTTCAGGAAATCTTTTTTGAAAATAAACTGTATCACTTTTTGTAAACTTAATTGAATTGTCTTGACGCAGTCCAGAACCAGACAAAATGAAACTATCAAACGGAAATTCGTTCACTTCTTCTTTTTTACATCCGAAGAAAATAAATACGATTGTAACTAATAAAACTCCTTTTCTCATCATTTAAAATTATTACAAATTTACAACCGCTCTTATAAGCCATAAAAGTATAATAAATCCCAGAAAAGAGAATTGTACTTTATTCACTTTTTGATTCCCAAACTTCCGGACTAAAAACCGATCGATCAATATAACTAACAAAACAGGAATCAGGCAAAACAAAATGTAAATTCCCATTAAGCCGTCTTCTGCGGAGTTGCCGTTTATTAGGATAATGGCGTAAATTATTCCTGCTATAATGGAGAGAATTCCTGCGATGTAGAATAGAGTTAGGTTTTTTGGGAGTTTGGTCATTACTTAATTGTTTTGCAAATAATGTTTAAGATTATTCTTTTAGAATATCTTTAAACATGGAGCAATTTACTCCAATATAGATTCTGTCTTCAATTATCTTTTTTTCTTCTTCAGATAACGATAATTTAGTTCTTGTTAAAAAGAGTCTTTTTAAAGCACGTTCTTTACGAGCTTTAAGATGTGGAGTTCTGGGATTTATATCCTCACACCTTGTAAAAATTATCAATCTCGAATCGTCTTTTAATTTATTTCCGATTAATTCCCACCAAATATTGTCAGTTTCTCCAATCGATGAACCAAAAAGACAAATAAGATTTGCTTGTTTTATTTGATTGGTACAAAGATTGTCGACATTATGTTTTTGTGCTTTGTTGCAATTACTTTTTATCAGTGTTTCCAAAACATCTTGATTTTCATGAAAAACAGAATTTTTTATTTGCGATTTATCGTTTACCCCCATAATCATCCGATCATTTAGATAACCATGTAAGTGTTGAATTCCTCTCAAAAAAATTGATGCGTTGTTATGCGTTCCTATTTTATTATTAATAATTTTATTGTCTAGTAAAGATTCTAGTACTTGTGTGTAATTTAGAGTAATAATATTTATTGACCAATCATGATGTTTCCATTTGTTTTTATACTCAACAATTTCATCACTATCTGCTTTTAATAGTACTTTTTCTGGGAAGGAAAGATATTCGTG
This sequence comes from Flavobacterium frigidimaris, assembly GCF_002217275.1. Taxonomy (NCBI): domain Bacteria; kingdom Pseudomonadati; phylum Bacteroidota; class Flavobacteriia; order Flavobacteriales; family Flavobacteriaceae; genus Flavobacterium; species Flavobacterium frigidimaris. The sequence continues at coordinate 58,582 of NZ_MUGV01000005.1, read as the reverse complement.
AAGCTTTTGTTTGTCTACTTTACTAAAGTCAATTTTCTTTTCTTCTTCAGATAAATAATTTGAAAGCTTTTCTCCAATATCAAAGATAACTTCATCTATTTCTTCCGTGGAATTTAAGTGCTCTGTATATTCTCCAAGTGATAATTCTAAATCCGACCAATCTTTTAATTTATTAGATATTGTATTTTTTAGATTATTTAGAAGAATTCCATCAGATGGAATAGTTTGGTAATATTCATAAAAATCGCTATACCGAGTTTTCATACCAAGATTAATATCAAAACCATTTCCAATAATAAAAACAATATTCATTTTTTAAAATATAATTTGTTTGTTACTTTTCTTATGATAAAAGTTAAATTCTGAAGAGTTGCTAAAATACTCTTTTTTATTTCAAAATAATCTCACAAAACTAAATTTTCTTATGAAACTGTGAGCGTTAGGGATGGAAGCGGCATCCTTTTGCGATACCTTGAATTCTCTCTTAAGACGAAACTTCAATCGCAAAAGATATAGCGGACAGCCCGACCGGAGGGAACGCCCAAAATGTTATTGTCATTCATTTTCTTATATTTGCACAACAAAGTACTAAACCATAGAAATCATGGCAAAAGGACCTGAGAAAAATACGAAAAACAAGGCTTTACATACCAAATTGCTCAACAGGAAGAAAGCCAAAATTCAGGAAGAAAAGAGAGAACGCGCCTTGCGTTTGAAAGCTTTGGTGGCAAAAATGAACGAAAAGCAGCGTACAGACGGAGCTGAAGGCATATAAATTCAGATTGTATTTCTTTTCTGTTTTTATTTAACTGAAATTTGCAAATCAATCTCAAAACAAAAATTAAATGGAGGAATTCGGTAGAATAATAGTTTCTGAAACGGCAATGAATAGTGAAAATCTTCATGATTTGATTCATTCTAATATTTCAGTTATCAATTTAATGCGCGAAGAAGGTGTCGACGACGAATTTATTCACGCTGACGCTTTAATGAGTTATTATCTTGATTATTATTGGTCCCAATATGCCGAGGGAAATTTTGCCCAGTTTGTTTATAAATCGGCTTGGAATAAAGAATTAAACGAATTAATCGAAGAAGGCCTGGCCTTGATTGGCGCCGAAAAACACCTGGAATTGTTTCAACAGCAAAGCAAGAGAGTCAAATTGATGAGCAGCGTTAAGCTGAATAAATTTGTGAGCGGGAAATTTGAAGGCGTGAATCCGGTTCGCGATTCTTTGAACAATGATACTTTTTATGAATTAGAAGAAAATTTAGTAACCTTAAACGCTAATTTCCTGAAAAACCACCCTGACTTTGAAGTGCTTTCGGTAGATGATATGTTTGCTACTTTGGAGGAATATGTGGGGCATGAGATTAAGCGCGCTTAAGGTTTTTAGTTAAAAAAAAGGTTTTACCACCGAGATACACTAAGATTTTACACAGAGATACACAAAGGTTTTTTAAAATAACTTTGTGTATCTCTGTGCTGTTTTTGTGAATCTCTGCGAAATAATTCTACTCTCAATTAGTTGTTTTTTTGGTACTTTTAGGTGAGATTAAACGTGCTTAATTAATTTAACCGCAAAAAGTTTTACCACAGAGTAACGCAAAGGTTTCACAGAGAATCACAAAGTTCTTATTTAATCTGGCAAAGTCACAAATTTAATTCCCTTTGTGTAACTCTGTGAAAATTCTTTGTGTATCTCTGTGGTAAAATGCTTAATTTTAGTTCTGTATAAATTTTGCTCATATTTATGGAAGAACTAACGCACATCAAGTCGATTATCGGGATTATTTTGGGGTTGAGTTTAACACACCTTATTAAGGGATCGGTTATTTTTATTCAGCATCCGGGGCGAAAGAAAATCTATTTTGTACACTCGCTTTGGGTGTTTTATGTTTTTTTGCTGATTATTCATTTTTGGTGGTGGGAGTTTAATCTGAAGCTGATAACGGAATGGTATTTTGTAGATTACTTTTTTATCATCTGTTATATTCTGATTTATTATCTGCTCTGCGCGATTTTGTATCCTGACGATCTTGTGGATTATACGGGTTATGAAGATTACTTTTATTCTCGTAAAAACTGGTTCTTTGCGATTCTGGCCATGAGTTTTATTGCCGACATGATTGATACAGCTATAAAAGGCGGAAACTACTTTTTGTACAATCAAACAGAATATTATGTAAGGATCGCGTCACATGTTGCGCTTTGTTTAGTGGCAATAAAAATTCATAATAAAATTTTTCATACTGTGTTAGCGATACTTTTTATCGTTTATGAGCTCTCTTATATATTAAGATTGTTTAATATTGAGTAGAAATGGCTTTTTGATGATAATAATTTATAATTGTAAGGATAGTATTGTTTATATTTGTATGAATAACATTTTAAAAAATACCTAAAAACTAAAATCATGAAAAAAACGGCGACAATTTTGTTTTTCGTTGCATTATTAACTTTAAATCTTTCTTGCGGGAAAGATGATATAGAAAAAGGAATTGACTGTGTTGCTGAATCGATCTATGAAAAAGTAAAACATACAGCAGATGCTACCGATCCTAAAAAAATCAATTTTTCAGTTGAATACACCGGAAGTAAAACATTAAAATCTGTAAAATGGACATTTGGAGACGGAAGTCCATCTGTAGATGGTGTATCTGTTTCTCATACTTATAGTGCTGCCGGAACTTATTCGGTAAAAGCGGATATAACTGTTGAGGAGGGAAAAGGTACTTGTACGTCCTCTCCTGTAAAAAGTGTTACTGTAAATTAAAATATTCTGAACCCATTAAATGTAAAGGTTGCATTTAATGGGTTCAGTTTTTGATAGGTTATTTTCTGCCGAGTCCTGAAATTTCGCTCGTAATGATTTTAGTTATTTAAAATAGATTCAAAATGAGATATAAATGCGTGCAGATATTGCTTTTTCTTCTTGTTGAAATAGGCTTTTCTCAAAATAAAATTAATCTTTTTTCGGAGATCAATTATAGTTCTATTCCAGCGGTTTCTTTAAATGAGTACAAATCGGTTCAGGAACGTAATATCAGATTTCAAAATCCCAATATTGCTTTAGGAATTGCCATTTCGGGCGGTGGTTCGAGAGCGCAGTTTTTCAGTATGGGTGTTCTTTTGGGTTTAGAAGAAATTCAGGAAAACAACCAGCAACGTAACTTCTTAAATGAAATCGATTATTTCTCAACCGTTTCGGGAGGTTGCTATTCGGCTGGTTATTATTTGACAATTTTAAAAAATAAACTCAATCACGATAATTGTACCTTTAATGAGTTTTATTTCTCCAAAGCCGATGCATTTAAAGATTATGTAGATAAATCGGCTACGATTTTGTCACTTTTAAACAACAGCCGAAACGAAAAAGGAGATAAAATTTCGATGACGCAACGACTCGATTCGGAAATTCTGCAATACGACAACATCAATCCTGATAATCCGAACAAGTTTGCCACCCAAATGTTGATGTCTGATTTTTTTGTTCCGAAGGAAAGTAAAAATACCCCCAGTTTACCTATGATGGTTGCCAACGGAACAGCTTATAACAACGGAGAACGCATTCCGTTTATGCCTCACATTATTCGGGGTTTGAATCTGAATTCGTCTTTGGCACCCAATAAAGCCACAATTCCTTTAAATCATAATGAGGTAAATGACGGTTTCGATTTTCCGGTTACGTATGCCATTACTGCCAGTTCTGCTTTTCCGGGTGTTTTGCCCAAAGTGAAATTCGGTGTAAAAAATCAGCAGAAAATATTATGTATTATCGATGGTGGGGCTTCGGATAATATGGGATATAAAACTTTGGTCGAATTGCTTAACAATGATTCTAAAGTAGATAATAAAAACAAACGCGCCCTTTTTATTGATTGTCTGGGGCAGGGAAAAAAAGAACCTTATATCAGTGATGAAAAAATTAAACTGATTTCACTTTTCGAAACGGCATCTTTATATACAGTTCAAACGCGCTATATTACTTTTGACAGAGATGTCGAAAATTTAATGGATCGTTATAAAATTCCGGTTTCTAATTATCAGGTTATTGGTTTTACAACGCTTCGGGATCATTTGTTAAAGATGGACAAAGATCAGAAGTATGAAGATTTGGTAACCGAATTAAAAAATTCAGACGATGATTATTCAACCTGGTTGCGATTTTATGGCAATTTCAAAAAAGAATTAATTGATCAGTTTGGAGAACTCAGCTTTACAAAAGATAAAGATGGAGAAGTTATTCTGGCTACTTTAACCAGAGAGAAATTCAGTGAATTGACACCGTCTGAAATTCTGATTTTATATGAATTTGCCTCTCATGTGCAAACCAAACTTCGAATTGCCCCGGAAGAAAGAGAGGTTTTATTGCTTTCCGGCCGTCTGGCAACCTTTTTGAAAACAAACGAACTTAAGGAATTATTGGTGGAGCGTAAATGATTTTGTTTCACAGAGATACACAAAGAAAATGCATAGAGGTTCACAAATAGTTTGTAATACTTTGTGGACCTCTATGTAAATCTTCGTATAATTTTTATGAAATAACTTACGAATTTCTAGAAATTATGTAAATCGTCGGGAAATTTGTGTAACACATCGGGAAAACTTTAAAATTAATTTAGCACTATTAATTTTAAAGAAATCAAACATGAAAACGAAAAGCTTTTTACTCGCCTTAATCCTAAGCGTTGGCTTATTTACAACATCTTGCAGCAATGATGATAATGAAGGGGAAACATTAGTTCCATTAGAAGGAAAATGGGATCTTAGCAAAACTGGAACTGTTATAAATGGTACAGAAACATTAATTGATCCAGTCGAAAATGCAAATAATTGCAGAAAAGACTATATCGAACTTAAATTGGATAACACAATTAATGTTGGAGATTATGATTCAGCAGTAACTGCTTGTGCATTAACAGTTCAATCAGGAATTTATTCAAGATCACACAATAATATAACTACAGTTATAAATGGTGTTACTGTAACTCAGGATATCGTGAATCTTACACTTAAAGAATTAAAAGTGAAAGATGCAGCTGGTGTTATCAGAGTTTATACAAGATAAATTATCTTATTTGCTAAATCTCATTTTGGAGATATAGCTAACGGAAACAGCTTGGGGGCTGTTTCCGTTTTTTTTTGGATAATTTTCTACTATAATTTTCTTCCATTAGGCGTTTTTCCACTCGTCTATGGTAAGAACATTTGCATGACGCAGCAAAATTTTTGTTGTCAAAACGCGATGTACTTCTTCATCACGATCGGCACATCCGTCTGAGAGTACGGTTATTTTAAAGTCTTTATCACTGGCCTCGGTTGTTGTCGAAAGCACTATGCCGCTTGTCGCAACTCCCGTTAGTATTAAATGCTGAATTCCTTTTGACCTTAAGATAACTTCTAATTCACTTCCTGTAAAAGCACTTACGCGACGTTTAGTAACATGAATGTCATTTTCTTGCTGTGCTAATGCCGGATGAACTTTAGAGAATTCTTCCAAATTAATATTGGCAATGTGTTCTCTCGTTGCTGAAAAAACTTTGTTGTTCGGACTTATTTCTGCAGCTCCGTTCTTAAAACCAAGTGTCGCAAAAATAATTTGAATGTTTTTGTCCCGGGCAATTGCAATAGCTTTCGTTATATTTTTGATGACATCTTCAGTATTTGGGAAAGTTCCTAATATTCCAAGCTGAATGTCCATTACGAGTAATGCTGTATTTTGATTCATTTTTAAATAGTATTATTAATGTTGTCTGTTTCTTCAGTATTGATAGTCAATAATTTCTTTTTGTTTTTTGTCTTTTTCTTATGAAGCGCATAAAATGAAAATGCAATAATTAGCGCCATAATTCCCTGTAGTAAAATACTATTGGGTGCGCCAATATATTTGGAAACGAATCCAATAAGCAAACTCCCAAGCGGAATCATTCCGAATGCGGCCATTGCAAAAAAGCTTATAACTCTTCCTCTCATGGCTTCCTCAGCTTCTAATTGCAAAATAGTGTTACAAATCGGAATCAGTGACATAGTTCCAAATCCGCAGACAACCGCTATAGCCATTGCGATTGGAAAAACATTAAGGTGCGAAAAAATAATTAAGCTCACTCCAAGAATTAGCGTATTTGTAAATAGTATTTTCTTGAGACTAGTTCCCGATTTTAAAGAAGCCAGATATATCGCAGCCGTAACTGCACCCAAACCAATAAAACTGTTGATGTAACCAAAAGTTGCCGCATCTCCGTGGAAAATTACTTTGGCATAAACGGGTAAAAGGGTGTTGTAAGGAACTACCAACAAACTTAAAAGGGATAATATCAAAAGGATCACGCTAATTTTCGGCGTGTTTTTCATGTATAAAAACCCTTCTTTCAAGTCGGTCATTACTTTCTTTTTTACCGGATTGGGATGATAAGGCGGGAGTTTCATTAGCATCAATGAAATAATTACGGCTACAAAACTGATTGCATTAAGTAAAAAACAATTTGCAGCACCAAATTGAGTCAATATAATTCCGGATAAAGAAGGTCCGATTAACCGAGCCAAATTGTTCAATGTAGAGTTCAAAGCAATGGCATTTGGGAGATCTTCTTTTTTATTGATGATATCATGAACCAAAGGCTGGCGCGCCGGAATATCAAAGGCGTTTACAATGCCCAATAAAACACTTAATGATAATATTTGCCAAATTTGATGATGCCCGGTAAAGACTAAAACAGTTAATAAAATGGCTTGTACGGCAGAAACAATTTGAGTGATCATCAAAACTTTATAGCGATTGTACCGGTCTGCAACAACTCCTCCAAAAACGGAAAACAAAAAAGACGGAAATTGTTCTGCAAAAACAGTTACTCCCAGCATAAATGTCGAATGGGTCATGCTGTAGACAATCCAGACAACTGCGGTCCGCTGCATCCACATTCCGATTCTTGAAACCAGTTGTCCTCCAAAAAACAATGCATAATTCCGACTTTGAAACGCTTTGAATGTTCTGATGTTTAGAAGCTTTATCATTAAAATTTGTATTTAATTAGGCCGGAAATATTTTCTCTGGAATAGAAATCACTTTTAAAATTAAAAACAAATCCTGAAACCAGAACATGAGATTCTGAATTTTGTGAAAAATTTTGCATAACGTAAGAAAATCAAAAAAACCTTCGTGCCTCTCTGCGTAATTTTTGTGTATCTCTGTGGAATAACTTTTTAGGCTAAACTTTGTCGTATTCTTAGCAAACATTTCCTTAAATTTGCTTCCTTTATATAAAAATACTAGTTATAAACACAAAGCTATGTTACAAATCGCATTTATTAGAGAGAATCAGGAGAAAGTAATCAAGGCTTTAGCAAAACGAAATATCGATGCTAAAAGCGTTGTTGAAGAAGTGGTGCAATTAGACGAAAATCGTCGTGCTACACAAGTAGAGTTAGACAATACTTTAGCTGAATCTAATAAATTATCCAAAGATATAGGGGAATTGATGAAAGCAGGAGAGAAATCTAAAGCCGCAATCTTAAAAGAAAAAACTGTTTCCTTAAAAGAAAAAAGTAAAGAATTGGGCGAAAAAGCAGAAGCTTTGGCAACCGAATTGACGAATAAATTATACACATTACCAAACCTTCCGGCTGATATTGTTCCTGAAGGAAAAACTCCGGATGACAATTTGAATGTTTTCGAGGAAGGTGATATTCCGGTTTTGCATGAAGGTGCACAACCTCACTGGGAATTGGTAAAAAAATACGATATCATCGATTTTGAATTGGGTGTGAAAATTACAGGTGCAGGTTTTCCGGTTTACAAAGGAAAAGGTGCTCGTTTGCAACGTGCCTTAATCAATTATTTCTTAGATAAAAATACAGCTGCAGGATATAATGAAGTTCAGGTACCGCATTTGGTAAACGAAGCTTCAGGTTACGGAACAGGACAATTGCCTGACAAAGAAGGGCAAATGTATCATTCAACAGTTGATGATTTATATTTGATTCCAACGGCTGAGGTTCCGGTTACGAATTTATACCGCGATGTTATTTTAAACGAAAGCGAATTGCCAGTTTTAAACACCGCTTACACACCATGTTTCCGTCGTGAAGCAGGTTCTTACGGAGCGCATGTTCGCGGATTGAATCGTTTGCACCAATTTGATAAAGTAGAAATTGTACGTATCGAACATCCGGATAATTCTTATGCAGCATTGGACGGAATGGTGGAACACGTAAAAGATATCTTAAAAGAATTGAAATTACCATACCGCGTTTTACGTTTGTGTGGTGGCGATATGGGTTTCACATCGGCTTTGACGTATGATTTTGAAGTGTTTTCTACAGCGCAGGATCGTTGGTTAGAAATTAGTTCAGTTTCTAATTTTGAGACTTTCCAGGCCAATCGTTTGAAATTACGTTTCAAAGACAAAGATGGAAAAAACCAATTGGCACATACGCTTAACGGAAGTTCATTGGCTTTGCCAAGAGTGTTGGCTGGAATTTTAGAAAATTACCAAACACCGGAAGGAATCGTAATTCCAGAAGTTTTACGTCCTTACTGTGGATTTGATATTATAAACTAATTTAGTTTACAGTTTACAGTCTCAGTTTACAGCCTCAGCACAAAGCTGAAAACTGAGACTGCGACTGAAAACTGCGACTGAAAACTGGAATTATGGCGAATGGAATTTTGTACTGGAATGTGGATCCTGTAATAGTTATGATAACGGATAGTTTTCCTTTAAAATATTACGGAGCTCTTTTTGCCTCTGGACTCTTGCTTGGATATTATATTGTTCGCAATATTTATAAAAAAGAGCAGCTGTCATTAGACAACCTTGATAGCCTGCTGGTTTATGTAATTGTGGGTACAATTTTAGGAGCCCGATTGGGACATTGCTTTTTTTATGAACCTGATTATTTTTTTAAACATCCCATAGAAATACTTTTGCCTATTCAGAAAATTGCCGGAGTTTATAAGTTTGTTGGTTTTCAGGGTTTAGCCAGTCATGGTGGTACAATCGGTGTTTTAATTGCTATCGTTTTATATTGCAAAAAATACAAAGTCAATTTTTTAGGACTGCTGGACAGAATGGCAATTGGAGTTCCGGTTACAGGAGCTTTTATCAGATTTGGGAATTTTATGAATTCTGAAATCTACGGAAAACCGACAAATGGCAATTGGGGAGTTGTTTTTCAACGAGATGATATGATCCCGAGGCATCCGACACAATTGTATGAAGCATTTTCGTATTTGCTGATATTTGCCCTTTTATTTTGGATGTATAAATCAGAAAAAATAAAACAAGCCAAAGGATTATTATTTGGGACTTTCCTGACATTGTTGTTTTTGGCCCGTTTTTTAATCGAATTTTTTAAGGAAAACCAGGAAAGTTTTGAGAACAATATGTTGATTAATATGGGACAAATTTTAAGTATTCCTTTTATTTTAATTGGCTTAACTTTGATTGTCTGGAAATCGAATGTTGAAATTAAATAATAGTTCGCAGTCACAGTCTCAGTTTACAGTAGATATTACGCTGAAAACTGATACTGAAAACTGAGACTAAGACTGACTAAAAGAACTGAAATATGAAAAACATCTTTATCTATATCGTTTTGTTCTGGTCGACACTCCTTTTTTCTCAAAATGAGCAACTGGCGCAATATTACTACGATAAAGGTGATTTCGAAAAAGCAAAAATCAGTTATGAGGAGCTTTTAAACAGTGCACCATCCAATACCCAATACTTTTTAAGAACGGTAGATTGTTATCAGCAATTGCAGCAATTTGCTTTGGCTGAAAAAATGATTCAGGATCGTTATAATAAATACAAACAGGGTGTTTTTTTAGTAGAATTGGGATATAATTTCCAACTTCAGAAAAATGATGCAAAAGCCAAAAATTATTACGATCAGGCTATAGAGAAAATCAAAACGAATGCTAATGATGTTTACGGAATCGGAAATTCTTTCGAGAAAAAAGTATTGTTAGAATATGCTTTGAAAGCCTATCAAACGGCAATGCAGGTGCAGCCGAATTACAATTTTAATTTCCAAATCGGAATGTTGTACGGACAGTTGGGTAAGACTGATCAAATGATTGATCTTTTGTTAACAGAATCCTATAATAATCCACAGAATGCTAATTTAATTCAGACGCAACTATCCCGTTTCATGAATGGTGAGACAGATAATACGGCTTTTAAAGATGCGATGCGAAAAGCCTTAATCCTGAAAACACAAAAAGATCAGGATGTATTCTGGAATCACTATTTAAGTTGGTTTTATGTACAGCAAAAGGAATTTGGAAAAGCGTTTATCCAGGAAAAAGCGATTTACAAGCGCGAACCCGAATCACTTTCGAGTATTGTCAATTTGAGTCAGTTTGCATTAAATGAAGATGACACGGAAACAGCTTCTGAGATTTTGAACTTTATCCTTCTTAATACCAAAGATTTAGATTTATTGGTGCAGACCAATTACTATTTAATGGAAATTAAAATTGATAAAGCACAGGAAAAAGACTATCCAATAATTGACGCTGAGTTACAACAATTGCTTACAACCTATGAAATAACTCCTTTTACCTTATCTTTGCAATTAATTCAGGCGCATTTTAAGGCATTTAATTTAAAAAAGCCAGAAGAGGGTATCGCAATTGTTAAACGAGCTTTAGAGCTTAATTTGAATGATTATCAGGAAGCGGATGCTAAGATGGAGTTGGGGGATATTTTGCTTTTGCAGGAAAAGTTCAATCAGGCGTTGATTTATTATTCGCAGATTCAATTGGATTTAAAGAATGATGTTGTAGCGCACGAAGCAAGTTTGAAAGCAGCCAAAACAAGTTATTTTAAAACTGATTTTGAATGGGCTTTAAAACAATTTAAAGAATTAAAATCGGCCAACACACAGTTGATAGCAAATGATGCACTGGAATATTTTTTATTGATAAATGACAACACCGTTGCCGATTCGACACAAACGGCATTAAAGCAATTTGCAAAAGGTGATTTTCTACTTTATCAAAATAAAAAACCAGAAGCGATTGCACAGTTTCAAAACATTCTGAAAACCTATAAAGGACAGGAAATCGAAGCTGTAACAATGTTGCGTTTAGGTAAAATTTATGAAAGTCTGAAGGATTATAATTCGGCTTTAAGCCAATACCAGCAGATCATTGACCATCATAGCGACGGAATTTATGTTGATGAAGCTTTGTTTTTTTCGGCAGAAATTTACAACGACGAATTAAAAGATACAGAAAAGGCAAAACCTTTGTATGAAAAGGTAATTTTTAACCATCAGGATAGTATTTACTTTGTTGATGCGAGAAAAAAATACCGCGAGTTGAGAGGAGACAAGAATTTATAATTCAGATTTCAGACTTTAGATTTTAGATTTTTATTGGAATCTAAAATCTAAAATCTAAAATCTAAAATCAAGAAAAATGATTATTTACAACGTTACAACCAATATACACGAAAGCGTTCATGACCAATGGTTAAAGTGGATGCAGGAAAAACACATACCGGAAATTCTGGCAACAGAAAAATTTTCGTCTGCAAGAATTGTGAGAGTTTTAATTGAAGAAGAAATGGGCGGAATTACGTATTCTGTTCAATATGTTACCGATAGCAAAGAAACTTTAGAAAAGTATTATTTGGAAGAACAACCGAAATTTGATAGAGAAGCTTTAGAGTTATTCGCAGATAAAATGCTTTCTTTCAGAACCGAATTAGAAGTTATTTCGGAACATTAAAAAAAGATTTTTAGATTATTAGACTTCTTAGATTTTTAGACTTACTTAAAATCTAACAATCTAAGAAGTCTAATAATCTAGCAATCTAAAAAAGAAAATGGAAAAAGTAAAAGCCAAAAAACATTTAGGACAACACTTCTTAAAAGATGAAAGTATCGCAAAGGCAATCGCAGATACCTTAAGCTTAAAGGGATACGATGAGGTTTTAGAAATAGGACCGGGGATGGGTGTGTTGACTAAGTATTTGCTTGACAAACCAATTAATACGCACGTAATCGAAATTGACACCGAATCTGTGACGTATTTGGGTGAAAATTATCCGAAATTAAAAGATCAGATTATCTCTCAGGATTTTCTGAAATACAATATTAATGAGGTTTACAAAGACAAACAATTCGCTATAATCGGGAACTTCCCTTATAATATTTCGACTCAGATCGTTTTCAGGACTTTAGAGTTTAGAGACCAGATTCCTGAGTTTTCGGGAATGTTTCAAAAGGAAGTTGCCGAACGTATTTGCGAGAAAAAAGGCTCTAAAGCTTACGGAATCTTATCCGTATTAGCACAGGCTTTCTATATTACTGAGTACTTGTTTACTGTTGACGAAAATGTTTTTATTCCTCCGCCCAAGGTGAAATCGGGTGTGATGAAAATGACCCGAAAGGAAGATTATAGTCTTCCATGTGGTGAAAAGTTGTTCTTTACGGTAGTGAAAACTGCTTTTCAGCAAAGACGAAAAACATTACGTAACAGTTTGAAAACATTAAATTTAACTGATGATTTGCGATTAGACACTATCTTTGATAAACGTCCCGAGCAACTTAGTGTAGAAGAATTTATTGAACTGACTCAAAAAATAGAAGCCGATGGAGTTCAAAGTTAGCAAAGATTTAATCCACCAATTAGAAGAGCACATTGTTAATAAAAACGACAAGGAACTTGAAGTTTTATTAAACGATTTGCACCACGCCGATATTGCCGAAATACTAGATGAACTGGATTTCGACGAAGCAACCTATATTTTCAGGGTTTTAGATAGCGATAAAACAGCAGAAATTCTTCTTGAACTAGAAGATGATTTGCGTGAAAACATCTTAAGCCGACTTTCACCTAAAGAAATTGCCGAAGAGCTTGATGAGCTTGAAACCAATGACGCGGCAGATATTATCGGGGAACTTTCGCAGGAAATTAAAGCAGAGGTAATCTCGGAATTAAATGATGTTGAACACGCGAAAGATATTGTCGAATTATTACGCTACGATGAAAATTCGGCGGGTGGTTTGATGGGAAAAGAGTTGGTAAAAGTCAATGAAAACTGGAATGTACTAACATGCGTTAAAGAAATGCGTATTCAGGCGGAAAACGTGTCAAGAGTGCATTCAATCTATGTGGTTGATGATGAAAACCGATTAAAAGGAAGATTATCATTAAAAGATTTATTGACGACTTCTACCAAAACTCAGATTGGTGATATCTATATCAGAAAACTAAATTTTGTAAACGTTGATACCGAAGATGTTGAGGTAGCTCGGATCATGCAAAAATACGACTTAGAAGCTATTCCGGTTGTGGATGAACTGGGTCGCCTGGTGGGAAGAATTACCATTGATGATATATTAGATGTAATCAAGGACGAAGCCGATAAAGATTACCAGTTAGCGGCGGGTATTACACAAGACGTTGAATCAAACGATAGTGTTTTGGAGTTAACCAAAGCGCGTTTACCATGGCTTTTGATTGGAATGGTGATCGAAATTGTGGCTTCTTTTGTTTTGAAAGGAAATGAAGATATATTCAAAATCCATTCTACTCTAATCATTTTTGTACCATTGCTTTCGGCAACAGCAGGAAATATTGGGGTTCAGGCCTCGGCAATTGTCGTACAAGGGTTGGCGAACGGAACTTTAAAAGAATTTAGCCGAGGATATTTCAGTAAAGAAATTACCGTTTCTATGATTTCAGGAACTATTATTTCATTGCTATTATTAGGATATCATTCGATTATGTACCAACAATATCTGGTGGGTTTTGCGATTTCGATTTCGATGATTGTAGTGATTTTGTTCGCTGCGACTTTGGGAACTCTGGTGCCGCTTTTCCTTCATAAAAATAAGATTGATCCCGCTATTGCTACAGGTCCGTTTATCACGACAACCAATGACGTTTTTGGAATTATGCTCTACTTTGGAGTAGCCAAATTGATTCTTGGGTTTTAGATTTTTGCCACAAATTAATAGATAACAGTGATTTAAGATCCTTAAAATCTATGTAATTTGCGAAACTAAATTATGCTATTAACCAGCCAATACATAAGCAATGAAAGTACATATAATTGGAGGAGGGAATCTTGGGGTTTCTATTGCCTTGGGAATTGCCAAATTCTCAAAAAACAATCAGGTTACCGTAACGAGAAGAAACACAGCCAGTATTCAATATTTATCTGAATACGGAATCACGGTTTCTAACGATAATAAACACAACATTCAGGAAGCTGATGTAGTGATTTTAACTATTAAACCGTATCAGGTTGATACTGTTTTTGCTGAAATCTTACCGATAATAAAAGGGAAAACGATTGCTTCTGCAGTGAGCGGTTTGTCTTTGGATATGCTTCAGTCAAAAACAAACAACGAATATCCTGTTGTGCGTATCATGCCGAATATTGCAGCGCAGTTTGGAGAATCGGCAACTTGTATTTCTTTTCCTGAAACAGATCGTGAAGAAGCGATGCCAATTGTAGATTTGTTCCAAGATTTGGGAACTGCTCCGGTTATCGATGAAAAATTAATGGATGCAGCAACAGTTCTTGGAGCATGCGGAACGGCCTATGCCTTAAGATATATACGCGCCTCGATGCAGGCCGGAATCGAAATTGGTTTTGATTCACAGACAGCTTTAGCAATTGCAGCACAAACAGTAAAAGGAGCAGCAAAAATGTTATTAGAGGAAAAAGTACATCCGGAACAATTAATTGACCGTGTAACGACGCCTCAGGGTTGTACAATTGTCGGTTTGAATGAAATGGAACATAATGGGTTTAGTTCTTCTTTGATAAAAGGGATTAAGACTTCTTTGAAACAAATCAAAGGTTAGATTTTTAAAGAAATTCCAATATAGAAAATTCCAAATTCCAATGCTTAGGCTTGGGATTTGGAATTTTTGTTTTTTAAAGATGAGTAGTGTTCCTTGGGAATGACAATATTGCGAATAGTAGGTTTTTCCAGGTTTTACTTGCTCTTACAATATTCTATTAAATTGGCTATTTCTTTTTTATTCAATGTTCTAGAGAATGCCAATCTATGATAATCGATTCCCCATTCTTCAACTTTTGTACTATCAATTTTGTGCTTATTTTTAGCTAGCCATTTTATAAATACCAAAGAATCAGTTTCAGCAAGTGCCGGTCCAGTTGATCTCGCATTTTTTTTATGACAAGCTGCACAGTTAGAATTAAAAATTTCTTTTCCTTTTGTTTCCTTTTCAGTAAAATTTGGTGTCCCACACCAAGGAACTGGAATTGCACATCCAGGACTCTCAGGAACATATATTTTTATTTGATATAAAATTACTCCAACAAGCAGAATAATTAATGTCATTGAAATTATAAGTATCTGTTTGATTTTATTCATTTTGGAATTTGGAATTTCTTATATTGGAATTTTAATCAGCTAAAAACCTCAAAATGCTCCACGGTCTCTTCAAATTCCAAAAGAAAAGCATCATCTTCCGGATAGTATTTTGCTTTTTCAAAATCTTGACCGGCAAAGTTTTTAATGACTTCGAGATTCTCCCAATACGTAATCAAAGTAAAATGACCTTCGTTGTTTTTGATGTTTCTTAAAAAAGATAATTTTATAAAACCAACTGTTTTTGAATAATCGGGAATAGCAGTTTTCTGTAGAAACTCGGTGTAAACTTCATAGTCCTCTACTCTTGTTTTTCCGTGCCAGATTCTTGCGATCATAATAATAAGTTTTAAAGTTAGTTATCATGTGATGTTGGAATTTGGATTTTCTTTTTTAGATTTTTTTCAATACATATTTCAAATAAACAAACCCAAAAATTCCGGAAAGTACAGAAGCAATCAAAATAGCAATTTTAGAAAAAACAATGGTTTCCGGATCTTTGAAAGCCAAAATGGTAATGAAAATCGACATTGTAAAACCAATTCCGCCTAACATTCCGGCACCTAAAATATGTGTCCATTTTAATCTCTTTGGAAGAGCACAAAGGCCGGCGGTTACTCCCAAAAAAGAAAAAAGTAGAATTCCTAAAGGCTTTCCAACAGTTAAGCCTAAAATAATTCCGAAAGTATTGGGGTGATCAAGACCCTGATGCCAATCAGAATCTATTGCAATACAAGTATTGGCAACTGCAAACAATGGCAAAATAAAGAAAGCAACGGGTTTGTGTAAAAAGTGTTGTAATTTATAGGAAACTGATTTTTCTCCACCATCTCCAAATGGAATCACAAATGCAAGAATAACACCTGTAATGGTCGCATGAACACCAGAATTCAGCATAAAATACCACATAAAAACACCGCCAATTAAATACGGAATAATATTGTTGACTTTTTTTCTGTTTAAAATAAATAAGAAACCCCAAATGGCTAGTGCAATTCCAAGATTTAGAAATGAAATTGAAGTGGTGTAAAAAATAGCAATAACAATTATAGCGCCCAAATCATCAATAACCGCAAGTGCAGTTAAAAATACTTTTAAGGAAGGCGGAACTTTATTTCCCAACAATGACAAAATTCCAATCGCAAAAGCAATGTCTGTTGCCATCGGAATTCCAGCTCCGTTTTGGGTTGCAGTTCCAAAATTCAAGGCTAAAAATATTCCTGCAGGAACTAACATTCCTCCTAAGGCTGCCATTAAAGGCAAAGAAGCATTTTTTATACTCGATAATTCTCCGTGATAAATTTCGCGTTCTAATTCCAAACCAATTAACAAAAAGAAAATCGTCATCAATCCGTCATTGATCCAATGCGTGATAGAATGCCCGCCTAAATCTGTCTCCCAAAAAGCGATATAATTGGTCTGAAAAGAAGAATTCGCCAGATAAAGAGATAGCAATGTCACAAAAAGCAGTAAAAGACCGCCTGATTTTTCGTTTTCAAAAAATGATTTAAAAGTCTTTGTCAATTTCATGTGAGAGAATTTTTGCTGATTGAAGCTGAATCATGTAGAATTCTCAGCGGAGTTATTTTCAAAGTTAAAAAAAAATATAGGCAATAAAAAATTATCAGAAAACTTGAAACCTGAAACTTGAAACTTTCCAGTATTTAGGAATAAATAATAAGCTGTATTTTTGTGCTTATTAAATCAATTTTATGAGCATAAAAATTCTACATATCGACAGCAATAATCCAATCCTTTGGCAACAACTTGAAGATGCCGGATTTGAAAACCACGCCGATTTTAAATCTTCGAAGGAAGAAATTGAAGCTAAAATTCACGATTATAACGGAATCGTAATCAGAAGCCGTTTTAAAATCGATAAAACTTTTTTGGATAAGGCTACCAATTTACAGTTTATTGCCAGAGTTGGCGCAGGCTTAGAAAGTATCGATTGTGATTATGCCGAGACAAAAGCAATACACTTAATTGCGGCTCCAGAAGGTAATCGCAACGCTGTTGCAGAACATTCTCTTGGTGTAATTTTATCCCTTTTTAATAATTTGAATCAGGCTAACGCCGAGATAAGAGCGGGGCACTGGAATCGTGAAAGTAATCGCGGTCATGAACTGGATGGAAAAACAGTTGGGATTATCGGTTATGGAAACATGGGAAAAGCTTTCGCTAAAAAACTTCGTGGCTTTGATGTTGATGTTTTATTTCATGATATTTTAGAAAATGTTGGCGATGAAAATGCCAAACAAGTTTCATTAGTCGAATTGCAAAAAAGAACGGATGTTTTGAGTTTACATCTTCCATGGACGCCAGAAACAGACAAAATGGTAAATGGGGACTTTATAAACGCATTTGCGAAGCCATTTTGGATTATTAATACTTCGCGTGGTAAAAATATCGTTACGGCAGATTTAGTTGAAGCTATGAAGTCTAAAAAGATTCTGGGGGCAGGTCTTGATGTTTTGGAGTATGAGAAGTTATCTTTTGAAACACTTTTTCAGGATAAAAATACCCCGGAAGCTTTTCAATATTTACTACAAGCCAAAAATGTTTTGTTAACGCCGCATATTGCAGGCTGGACTTTTGAAAGTCATGAAAGATTGGCGCAGGTTATTGTAGACAAAATCAAGGCAGTTTATGCTTAATAATGCAATATAGCTAAGACTTAAAGAGTTGTGTTTTTTCTCTAAAATCAATTTAGTTTTTTATAACAAGTCTTTTCTTTAAAAGTAACATTCGGAATTAGTTTTTAAGATTATTTTTTTCTAATATTGTTCGGAAAATTTTTAACAAAATTTTTAGACAGGAGCAGCCGAAAATCCTAAATAGAGTAGGATTTAACTAACTAATTTTTTTATTAATTATGATTGAATGGTATAAAAAGGCAGTTTTTGAGAACTATGCTGACTTCACTGGAAGAGCCAGAAGAAGTGAATACTGGTATTTTCGTTTAGCCACAACAGTTATTTTTTTATTGTTTATAATTTTGGGTGTAGTAGTATATGCTACTACTTCTAATGGCCCTTTGGCTGTCGGTTTAGCTTGCGGATTACTTGTTCTTTATTCGCTGCTTACTCTTATTCCTTCTTTATCGGTTTCAGTACGAAGAATGCATGATATTGGTAAAAGTGGCTGGACTATTCTTGTTTCTATGATTCCACTAGTTGGTCCTATCTGGATACTAGTTTTATTATTCACTGAGGGAGATTCTGGCGAAAACTATTATGGAGCAGATCCAAAAAGTGAAGTGGAAGAAATAAATGAAATTGGAAATGTTGAATTACAATAATTAAGCAAAATTATAATAATCAAAATAGATAATAATGGAAAATACAAAACCAGAAGCTTGGAATACTCCATCAACTCCAAGGCAAGAGAATAAAAAAGTTGTAGCAGGTATTCTTGCTATTTTACTAGGAGGATTAGGGATTCATAAATTTATATTGGGATATACACAGGAAGGAATTATTCAATTAGTTATTGGTATCGTTTCTTGTGGAGCAATTAGCGGATTAATTGGTTTGATAGAAGGAATTATTTACCTGACAAAAACCGACGAAGAGTTTTACCAGACATACCAAGTTGGTAAAAAAGGCTGGTTCTAAAAAATAGTAATAATCTCATTTTCAACAGTGAATGCGATTTTCTTTTTAATAATAATTGATTTCAAATCTAAAAATTAAAGAATATGGAAAATACACAAGCAGAGTTTGGAGCTCCCAAACAAGAAAACAAAAAGGTTGTAGCTGGAATTTTCGCAATCTTACTTGGCGTTTTAGGGGTTCATAAATTTTATTTAGGATATACTAAAGAAGGTGTTATTCAGCTGATTTTAGGGCTTCTTTGCGGAATTGGCGGACTTATTGGTCTTATAGAAGGCATAATTTACCTGACAAAAACGGATGAAGAGTTCTATGAGACTTATCAGGTTGGAAGAAAGCCCTGGTTTTAATATTTAAATACTTTTAATTAAAAATAGCTTACAATAAAAAATTATGATTGAATGGTACAAAAAGGTAGTTTTTGAAAACTATGCTAATTTTAGCGGCAGAGCCAGAAGAAGCGAATATTGGTTTTATACGTTAGCGACAATAATAATTTCGATTCTTTTAATGATAGTTGATGTTTTTCTAGGTCTTACTATTGGAAGAGGTGAATTAGGAATATGTCGTGGTGTATATTCTTTATTAGTTTTTATACCTGGATTGGCTGTCTTAGTGAGACGTTTACATGATGTTGGTAAAAGTGGCTGGTTTTTCTTTATTGTATTTATACCACTAGCAGGAATCATTTGGCTTTTAGTTCTGTTATGTACAGAAGGGGAGTCAGGAACAAATCCATGGGGAGTTGATCCAAAAGATGACTTTGATGAAATTAGCGAAATTGGCAATGAACAGCCTTATTAGTTGTAAATAAAAAAGTATAAAAAAACCCGTTAGTAATTTTTACTAACGGGTTTTTCTTTTTATATAGTTTGCAGTTTAATCTTCTTTCTCAGATAATTTGCGCTCTAATTCTATTTGAAATTCTTCAATAACGGGTTTCATGGTACTCTCCGGAATATCAGCAATCCTGATGTACATTAAACCGTCAATTGCATTGTTGAATAAAGGATCGACGTTGAAAGCTACAACACGTGCATTTTGCTTAATATATTTCTTAATTAAAACAGGTAAACGTAAATTTCCTGGTTCTAATTCGTCAATGATTTTATCAAATTTATTTAAGTCTGATTCGGCTTCATCAAAAATAAAGTCTTTATCAGCATCTTTCAATTTTACTTTATACGCTTTCTTTGGGTGAATATACTGCGCAATATAAGGATCGTAATAATTCGATTTCATAAACTCAATCATCAATGATTTAGAGAAATCAGAAAATTGATTACTGATACTTACACCACCTAACAAGTATTTGTGTTCAGGATGACGCAATGTAGTATGAATAATCCCTTTCCACAATAAGAATAAAGGCATTGGTTTTTGCTGGTATTCTTTTACGATAAATGCACGACCCATTTCGATCGATTTGTGCATCATATCATGCAATTCTGGTTCAAATCTAAAAAGGTCATTCAGATAAAAACCTTCAATTCCGTATTTCGGGTAAATTTCAGATCCCAATCCCATACGGTAGGCACCAGCGATTTGTTTGGTTTCATCATCCCATAAAAACATATGGTGATAATATTGGTCAAATTTATCTAAGTCGATCGATTCGTTAGTTCCTTCTCCCACTTCGCGGAAGGTGATCTCACGCAAACGGCCAATTTCATGTAAAATATTTGGGATAGATTTCGCTCTTGCAAAAAATACTTCGTAGTTTTTACTTTGTAGTAAGCGACAATCACTATTTCTTAAAGCATCAACTTCAGCAATCATTTTTGATCCGCTAGCCGGTGTAACGATCTTTTTAGGTGCTTTTGGTATCTTTAAACTTGCAGTATCAATTAATTTACTGTCCTTTTCAAAAGGATTCGCAAGCATATAGGTTTTCTTTCTTAAGAATTCTGAATACTCTTCAAATGATTGAAGTTCATTTTGTTCGTTTACCGAGATCGGTTTACCAATACGAACTTTAATGACACGATCTTTTTGAGTTAACAATTCAGACGGCAATTTTGCAGTACGCAAAGTATCGTCGATTTTAGAAAGCCAGTAGAATAATTTGCTGTTTTTAGCATGAAAATAAATGGGTACAACCGGAACTTTTGCTTTTCTGATTAACTTCAAAGCGCCTTCTTCCCAAGGTTTGTCAACTACTAATTTTCCATCTTTATAAGTGGAAACTTCCCCGGCAGGAAAAATCCCTAACGGTTTTCCATCGCTTAAATGACGCAAAGTTTCTTTAATTCCCACCACGCTCGATTTGGCATCCTTATGATTTTCAAAAGGATTAACCGGCATGATATATTTTTTAAGCGGAACAATTCGGTGTAATAAAAAGTTGGCGATGATTTTGAAATTTGGTTCTCTTTCCAACATTAATTTCAAAAGCAAAATACCATCAATCCCTCCAAGCGGATGATTTGAGATGGTAATATAGGCACCGTCTTTAGGTAAACGTTTCAAATCTTCTTCAGGAATTTCGAATTTAATCTCCATCTCATCCAAAATACCGTTCAAAAACGCAACATCCTCTAAGTGTTTATTGTGATCGTAAATTTTATTAAGGGTAGAGATCTTAAGAACCTTCATAAGAATCCAGCCAGAAAAAGTACCGAAAACCCCGTACTTATCAACATTTATTGCCTTTGCAACTTCTTTCGCGGTAACTAAACCCATGTACTATTTTTAATTTATTAGAGCAGCGAACAAAGATAACAAAAAACTCTACTTTTCGTTGATTCAAACGCAAACTTTCCACTTTTTTATTACATTTGGAATCCTAAAAAAAATACACTGATGAAAATTATTTCTTATAATGTTAACGGAATTCGTGCCGCAATTACTAAAGGTTTTATCGAATGGCTACAACAGGCAAACCCTGATGTAATTTGCCTTCAGGAAATAAAAGCGACTCAGGAACAAATTCCGGTCGACGATATCACGGCTGCCGGCTATCCGTTTCAATATTATTATCCGGCAACAAAAAAAGGATATAGTGGTGTAGCTATACTTTCTAAAATAAAACCCAACAATGTCGTTTTCGGAACCGGAATTCATCATATGGATTTTGAAGGTCGTAACCTTCGTGCTGATTTTGACGATTGTTCCGTTATGAGTTTATATCTTCCGTCAGGAACTAATATTGAAAGATTAGATCATAAATTTATGTTTATGGATGACTTTCAAAACTACATCAACGAATTAAAAGTAACGATTCCGAATCTGATCATTTGTGGAGATTACAACATTTGCCATGAAGCAATCGACATTCATGACCCGGTTCGAAATAAAACGGTTTCAGGATTTTTACCTCAGGAACGTGCCTGGCTGGATGCTTTCATGAAATCTGGATTTATTGATAGTTTCCGTCATTTCAACAAAGATCCGCATCATTATTCGTGGTGGAGCTACCGCGCCGGAGCCCGCGGAAATAACAAAGGATGGCGTATCGATTACAATTTGGTAAGCGATTCTTTGGAGCACAGATTAAAGCGTGCCGTTATTCTCCCAGATGCCGTTCACTCAGATCACTGTCCGGTTTTAGTAGAAATTGACTAAAGTTTGGTATTGTTCTTGTTGAAGGAATAGCAGTTTAAAATTCAAAATTGACATTGGTATTGAATTTTGATATTGTTTGATTATTAATACCCTCCAAATAAAAACAGAAGTAAAATGATTAAAAAGGCCTCAGTCGGATTACTAGTTGTAGCGATGTCTATGACTTCATGTGTATCCAAGAAAATTTACAACGATCTTGAATCCAAATATTCAGATCTTAAAAAAGAAAATCGTTCCATTGCTGATGAAAATGCAGAATTGCAAAAATCAAAAAATCAGTTAGAATTAGATCGTGATAAACTAACCAAAGATTTAGAAAGCACAAAGAATGATCTTGCTAAGCAAAAAGCAGATTTAGCTGCAGCTCAAAATAAATTTAAGGTTTTGCAGGATTCTTACAACGCATTAGAGAAAAACAGTAACGATGCATTAGAAAGCAACATGGCTAAAAATCGTGAATTGTTAGCGCAATTAGAAGCAAAATCTAAAAAATTAGCCGAAGAACAAGCACGTTTAGACAAAACAGCAAGCCGATTAAACGAATTAGAAGCCATGATCGCTGCCAAAGAAGCAGCAATGAAAAAACTGAAAGAAACTTTATCTAAAGCCTTAAATGGTTTTGAAGGAAAAGGTTTGACCGTAGAGCAGAAAAACGGAAAAGTATATGTTTCTATGGAAAATAAATTGCTTTTTAATTCAGGAAGCTGGGCTGTTGGTGTTGAAGGAAGAAAAGCAGTTGTAGAATTAGGAAAAGTATTAGGAGACAATCCGGATCTTTCAGTACTTATCGAAGGACATACAGATGACGACCCATATGCAGGTTCAGGACCAATTGCAAACAACTGGGATTTGTCAACAAAAAGAGCAACTGCAATTGTAAATATTTTAAGTGAAAACACTAAAATCAACAAACAAAAATTAACAGCGGCAGGTCGCAGCGAATTTTCTCCGTTAGCAAGCAACGCAACACCAGAGGGAAAAGCTAAAAACCGTAGAATCGAAATCATCTTAACACCAAGATTAGATGAAATCGCTGAGATGCTTAATAGTATAAATTAAGATGCTAAGGTTCTAAGGGACTAAGATTCTAAGATTTTAAAAGGGTTCAGAGTTTTACTTTGAACCCTTTTTTATTGAAATTCCAATGATGAAATTCCAAATTTTAGTTGAAAATATTCTTAGGAAGTTTGGAATTTGAAATTTTTAAATTTGGAATTTACTTTTTATGTCCTTTTTAACTTCTGTAGCATTTTCATTTGAAGAATCCCGTTGTATCTTTGAAACTTATTACCCAAAAGAAAAAAACTTAGAATCTTAGTCCCTTAGAACCTTAGAAACTCAAAAAAATGATCTACACAACTTTACCCAACACCGATATAAAAGTTAGTAAAATCTGTCTCGGAACTATGACTTTCGGGCAGCAAAATACAGAAGCAGAAGGCCATGCTCAAATGGATTATGCACTTGAAAGAGGCGTAAACTTTTTTGATACCGCGGAGATGTATTCCGTTCCGGCAAGTGAGGCAACTTATGGAAGTACGGAGAAAATCGTTGGAACCTGGTTTAAGAAATCAGGAAACCGCGAAAAAGTGATTTTAGCTTCTAAAATTGCCGGTCCAAATGCCAATTTTGGCTATATGCGCGAAAAATTGGATTTCTCTCCTGCGAGTATTAAATATGCCGTAGAAAATAGCTTAAAACGCCTTCAAACCGATTATATCGACTTATATCAAATGCATTGGCCAGAACGTAAAACGAATACTTTTGGACAACGTGCTTTTAAAGTGCAGAATGATCCTTGGGAAGATAATTTCAGAGAAGTTTTAGAAACTTTCAATGGCTTAATCAAAGAAGGAAAAATAAAACATATTGGTGTTTCTAATGAAAATGCCTGGGGAATGATGCGTTTTCTGGAAGAAAGCAAATATCAAAACCTGCCAAGAATCAAAACGATTCAAAATCCGTACAACTTATTAAACCGCCTTTTTGAAGTTGGTTCTGCCGAAGTGGCTCTGCATGAAAATGTTGGTTTACTAGGATATTCCCCATTAGGGTTTGGAACTTTGACAGGTAAATTCTTAACCGGAGAAGAACATTCAAATGCGAGAATCAAACTTTTTCCGCAGTATACTCGTTATAACAGCGAGCAATGCACACAAGCAACAAAATTGTATCAGGAAATTGCTAAAAAACACGGCTTGACATTGACAGAATTGGCAATGGGTTTTGTATTGCAACAGCCGTTTCTAACCAGTGCCATTATTGGTGCTACAACATTGGAACAATTAAAAGAAAATATCGATACTATTGATATTGTGCTTTCAAAAGAAATCTTAAACGAGATTGAGAAAGTTCAGGCTATTATTCCTGATCCGGCGCCCTAAATAAAGAAATTAAACACGAATTTCACAAATTGCCAGAGATTGATCTGTGCTAATTTGTGGAATTTTTTATTGTAGTTATTTAAATTTAATCGAAAAATAATTCATGTAAATCTGTGAAATTCGTGTTTAAAGATCAAATTCATCTCCAATAGACAAAGAATCTACTGGTACTGCTGTTGAATCCGGAGCTTTGATTCTAATTAAAGAACGGGCGTTTCCAGAAATGTAAACTGGCAATTGTCCAATGGTATCTTCCGGAACCAAAAGTCCTCTTCTAAACATTAAGTTTTTTAAGAATTTCTGATTTTTTAATGCGTAATCTTTCAAGTTTCCTTGTTCATTAAACTGATACATGAACTTACGAGGCTTTGGAATGATAGTGGCTAAATAAAGACATTCATCTACATTTAAGGCTGAAGGACTTTTTTGGAAATAAAAATGACTTGCTTCTCCAATTCCGTATACGTTTGGTCCCCATTCTATAATATTGAAATACACTTCCAGCATTCTTTCTTTGCTGACAATTCGGTTGTTTTCTAAAATATAAACCAATAAAATCTCTTCCAGTTTTCTCGAAACCGTTTTTTCACGAGTCAGAAAAACGTTTTTAATCAATTGCATGCTGATAGTACTGGCTCCGCGTGAGAACTTTTTAGTTCGGATATTCTTCAGAATCGATTGTTTGAAAGCTTCATTGATGAAACCACGATGTTGGAAGAACGACGGATCTTCAGTAGTCAGAACACATTTTCTTAAATAAGGTGAAATCTGATCTAATGGTGTGTAATTTGGATTGGCATTTCCAACCAAAATTGGACGTTGCAAAACATTCTGAATTATGGCACGATAAACAAATTCTCCATTTAGTTTGTTCAGATTTGCTTCTCCGTATTTCGTGATTCTTAAGTCTTCCTTATTCATTTTGCTGTCAAAAACCAGCGTATTCGGTTTGTTTTTATTGAATTTGAAATCCAGTTTATAATCGAAATTTCCAGTTGCTTCCATTCCCTGAAAATGAGTAAATAATCCGTCAGGCAACGAAACAATAAAATCTTGCGCTTTCATTTTCGGAATGTTAACTTTCAAAGTATAAACCGTATCTTTTTCAGTATTATAAGAAACATATGGTTTTACTTTTATTTTATTCAATTGCATGGTCGAAGTGCTGTCAATCGAAATAAAATCATCTCCCAATAAAAAGCGATAATCAAAACGGGCGTTTTTGATTACAACATCTTTGCTGGCAATTTTTGGATGATTGATTTTTAGATTGGTAATCGAAGTATAACCGTCAATATGTAATTCACTTCCGTCTTTATCTATATTTTCAACGTTCAATCGAATAGAATCGAAGCTTGCTTTCAAATTATATCGTTCATCCAAATACGGAACACGAATGGCGCCGGTATCCAGATTGAAAAATCGAATATCTGCTTTTTTGTTTCTAGGATCAGCAAAACCTTTTATGTTCCAACGCTGATCAAAATCTTTGCTTTGAACATGAAGATTGGTTTCAAGCTGTTTATTGTCTAAAACAAGCTTGCTAATCGCTATAGAAGCTTTTTTTCCGTTGTCATCAATTCGGAAAGTCAGATTTTCTAAATTCATGTCGGTTGGAACCAAATTCAATAATTTTGAAATAATTCTATACGCAAAAGTGGCGTATTTGCGTTTTTCGTTAGTATCTGACTCTGATTTGTCTCTTTTAAGGAAAGCGTCAAAGTTGCGTACTTTTCCCTTTTTTACAAACTGAACATAGCCATTATTGATTTTCAAAGTTCCAACCTGAACATCGCCAATCAATAAACTAGATAAGCTGATGCTGGTTTCTATTTTGTGGATATGAAAAAGGGTATCGGCATTTTTTGGAACCAGGGTAACATCTGATAATTTAATCGTGGACAAACCATCAAATGATGCTGATTTTACTGAAAAAGTACTGTTATAATCAACGGTCATTTTATGCTGTACTTTAGCAATGGCTTGTTTTAAAAGCGAGTTGCGAAAAAAGTAAAGTCCCGAAAAAAGCACTGCTAATACCAGGGAAAGTATTAAAAGTGCTTTGTATATTTTTTGTTTTGGAAAATTCATAAAGTAGTTTTATAAAAAATCAACCAAATAAAATACTGGCTACATCTTCAATTTTCGCTACAAGCTCAATTTTGATTCCGGTATTTTTTAAGGCGATTTTATTGTACTTAGATACAAAGATAGTATTGAATCCTAATTTTTCAGCTTCCTGAATGCGTTGATCTACGCGATTGACAGGTCTAATTTCGCCTGAAAGGCCAACTTCACCGGCAAAACAAAAGCCTTTGGTTACCGGAATATCTTCGTTGGAAGATAAAATAGCGGCAACAACAGCCAGGTCAATTGCAGGATCATCAACAGAAATTCCGCCTGTCACGTTCAGGAAAACGTCTTTAGCGCCTAAACGAAATCCGGCTCTTTTTTCTAAAACAGCCAGGATCATGTTTAATCTTTTGGCATTGTAGCCAGTTGTGCTTCGTTGAGGAGTTCCGTAAACCGCTGTACTAACGAGCGATTGTATTTCAATCATCAACGGACGCATGCCTTCCATCGTAGTAGCAATCGCAGTTCCGGACATTTCTTCGTCTTTGTGCGAAATCAATATTTCTGAAGGATTACTTACTTCACGCAAACCGCTTCCTAACATTTCGTAAATTCCCAATTCGGCGGTTGAGCCAAAACGGTTTTTTAAGGAACGTAAAATTCGGTACACGTGATTTCGGTCGCCTTCAAATTGCAAAACGGTATCAACCATGTGCTCCAGGATTTTTGGTCCGGCGATATTTCCGTCTTTTGTAATATGTCCGATTAAAATAACCGGAATATTGGTTTCTTTTGCGAATTTTATAAGTTCAGCCGTAGTTTCTCTGATTTGAGAAATACTTCCGGCAGTAGATTCAATATAATCGGTATGTAAAGTCTGAATGGAATCAATAATGACAATTTCAGGTTGAATGGCTTCAATTTGTTTGAAGATATTCTGCGTTTTTGTTTCTGTCAAAATATAGCAATTATCGCTATTTGGTGTGATTCTCTCGGCACGCATCTTTATTTGCTTCTGACTTTCTTCACCAGAAACGTATAAAGTTTTATATGGTAGTTTTAATGAAATTTGGAGCAAAAGTGTACTTTTTCCTATTCCTGGTTCACCACCTAAAAGTGTTAACGAGCCAGGGACAATTCCGCCACCTAAAACACGATTCAATTCACCATCAGTTGTATCCATTCTGATTTCCTGAGCCGAATCGATTTCGTTGATTTTTAAAGGGCGTGGTGCTTTGGTGCTGGAGGTAGGTTCGCTTTTCCAGGCCACTTTTTCCTGCTTCTGAATGATTTCCTCAGCAATAGTATTCCATTCTTTGCAGGCATTGCATTGCCCCTGCCATTTGGCATATTGGGTTCCGCAATTCTGGCAAAAAAAGGAAGTTTTAACTTTTGACATTATTTGGTTTTTTTGGCAAGTGTATTCATTTCATCAATTTTCTCGTACATCAAATCCTTGTTCAAATCACCGATCGGTTCCATTTGCGAAGCATTTTGATATTTTTTTGAAGCATGTTTCGGATCTCCCATTTTTTCATACATCAAGCCTAATTCATATTCTCCCAACATGGCTTTTGGATAATTTACATTTCCAATTTCGGCCATTTTTCCTAATTCATCGTAAGCGTTCTTTTTTAATATAAGAGTTTCTATAATTTTGAAATCACTAATTCTTACCGGAATTTGAACTCCCAAAACTTTAGACATGACACTATATTTATTCTCCAGGTAATCAGCATAACCTGATTCAAGAACAGCGATTTTTTCATTGTATTCTGCAGAATTTATAGGTCGGTAAACTTCAAAAATTTGATATAAAGCGCTTGGTATGGCATGTAATACCTGAGTGTAATGTGTAGTTCCTTTGAATACATCATATTTATAATTTACTAACGGATTATTTGCAATTTTAATATTGCTGTCTAATTTTTCAATAGGTTCTTTAATTTTTTTATTGTCTCCGTCAGCTACAGACAAATAGTAAAACAAAGGCTCGGTCACTTTAGCAAATTTTTCAGGAACCCTAACTTCCATTTTATTTGCAAGTTCAGGACTGAAAGAAATGTAGGCGTTAAAAAGAGGTTGTTCCTTATATAAATAGAAATTAATGAAACTTGCAGTTACATCATGTCCGGCAATAATTCTAAAAGGTGCTGTTCGGTATTTTTTTTCAATGTAAGGCAGTAATTCGGCTCCTATAAATTCATAAAAATCGGCTCCTTTTTCAAAAGGAAGACCGGTATTCTGATCAATTGTTGTATCATCTTCACGCTCATCATTTTTATTTTGATGCACACCAATGATAATCATTTCTGGTATATCTCCCCAGTAATTGCCGTAACTTATAGCTCCGGAAAAAGGATCAAATAAATAATCGCCATCCAGTAAATAGAGGACAGGATATTTTTTTTCAGGATTAGCTTCGTAAGAAGCAGGAAGTCCGATGGTTATTCTTCGTTCTTCTCCCAATTTTTCAGATTTAATATTGTCGAATTTTTTCTGGGCAAAAGAAGAAATTGACACTAAAATAAACAGTAGGTAAGCTTTTTTCATGATTTGTGGCATTTCAGTAAATTAAAAAGTATTGAAATAATGTAGCAATATAATACTTTATTTGCTTTTTTCTTACAGTAGGATTTTAAAAAGCGATGAACTTTTGAGTCTGAATCTGTTTTGAATTTAGGCCAAAGAAATAGTGTTTGAACAAAAATAAATTTTGTCAAATTATTGGGAAGATAAAGTGTAAAAAGAAATACTTAGGTTAACGAATTATCGTTTTCATTAGGGAAAATGATCCATGGTTTGAAGGTTTTTGCTTCTTCAAAATCCAGGGTAGCATAAGATATAATGATGATAATGTCGTCTTTTTGAACTTTTCTTGCAGCAGGACCATTCAGTGTAATATCTCCTGAATTTTTCTCTCCTTTAATAGCATAAGTTTCAAAACGTTCGCCATTATTGATATTTACAATAGATACTTTTTCACCTTCAATAATATTGGAGGCTTCCAGTAATGTTTCGTCAATAGTAATACTGCCGATGTAATTTAAATCAGCACCAGTTACTTTTACACGATGAATTTTAGATTTTATAACTTGAATTTGCATGCTGCAAAGGTAAATTAATTTAATGAAATGGTGTCAATCAGTCTTATAGAATTAACAAATACTGCTATAAAGGCACGATAGTTTTTGTCTTTAATTTTGTTTTCTATAGGTAATAATGTGGATTCGTCAGCAATAACAAAATATTCAAGCTCAAATCTTGGGTTGCCTTCAAAAGAATTTTTAACAAATTCTATCGTTTCTTCCGGACTTTTTGTTTTGAATATTTCTTTGGCTTCCGTTAAAATTTTATAAATAATAGCCGCTTCTTTTCGTTCTTCAGTAGTTAAGCGCTCATTTCGGGAACTCATTGCCAACTGATTTTCTTCTCTAAAAATAGGACAGCCCACAACATTTACCGGTAAATGATTTTTCTCAACCATCTTTTTAACGATCTGCAATTGCTGAAAATCTTTCTCCCCAAAATAAGCATTGGTTGGAGTAACAATTTCAAATAATCGTTTTACAATGGTTCCGACTCCGTTAAAATGTCCGGGTCTGAATTTTCCTTCCATTTGATTTTCCAATCCGTCAAAATCAAAATCCTGAGATATTGTCTTTCCTTCATAAATATCTTCTACAGAAGGAGCGTATAAAATGATTTTGTCACTTAAACCTCTCATTTTTTTTACATCCTCTTCAAGTGTTCTTGGGTATTTTGCAAGATCTTCAGGGTTGTTAAATTGCGTAGGGTTTACGAAAATACTAACAACAGTATCATCGTTTTCTTTAAGAGATCGTTGCATTAAAGCCAGATGCCCTTGATGTAAAGCGCCCATTGTTGGTACAAATCCGATAGTTGAATTTGTGGTTTTGATAGTTTTTAAATAAGCTATCAAAGCTACTTTACCGTAGAAAATATGCATGGCGGTATTATTAAAATTTAGTGCAAACATAATATATTAGTTATAAACTGCATAAATTTTTGTAATTTTGCAACGTTTTTATTACCAAAAATTAAGTAAAATACTATTATGAAAGATAAGAGGATATTATATGTATCATCTGAAGTCGTGCCTTATTTGGCTGAAAATGAGGTTTCTTTAATGTCTTATGACGTTCCAAAAATGATTAATGATCAAGGAGGTCAGATAAGAATTTTCATGCCCAGATATGGAAATATTAACGAAAGAAGACACCAGTTACACGAAGTAATTAGACTTTCAGGAATGAATTTGGTAGTGAATGACTTAGATATGCCATTGATTATTAAAGTAGCTTCTATTCCGAAAGAAAGAATTCAGGTTTATTTTATCGATAATGATGAATATTTTAAGCGTAAAGCAACTTTTGCTGACGAAGAGGGAGTGTTGTATCCTGACAATGACGAAAGAGCAATATTTTTTGCAAAAGGAGTTGTCGAAACGGTAAAAAAATTAAATTGGGTTCCGGATATTATTCACGTTCATGGTTGGTTGGCTGCTATGTTGCCAATTTACATGAAACATTATTATAAAAATGAAGCTTTATTTTCTGAAACTAAAATCGTAACGTCTGTTTACGGGCAGTCTTTTGACGAAAATTTAGATTTAGAAATGATCAACAAGGTGAAATTTGATGGTGTACCACATGAATCGGTTGCCGATTTAGAAACACCAAATTACGAAAATATCTTAAAGGCCAGCATATTGCATTCTGATGCTGTGATTATTGCATCCGAAAATGTATCCCCAAGTTTAACAAAATTTATAGAATCTTCAGGAAAACCTTTTTTACCTTTCGCCACGAAAGATGCATTCGCTGAAGCGTATACAAATTTCTATAAAAGTATGGGTCTTTAAATTTTAACTTTATTATTAAACATGTATAATACTTCTTTTATTAAGAAAATTCTATTAGTTGCAACGGTTGTTCTTTTATATTCTTGCGATAAAGATTTTAATGCGATTGGTGATAATTTGATTGGAGATAATCATTTTGATCTTCAGGGTGAAAAATATGACGTTTTGGCTTATAACCAGGAAATAACTCCTATTCAATCAAACGCATTGGCAGTTAATGGTTTAGGTATTTATGATAATCCTGTTTTAGGAACTACTAAAGGAAATTATGTGACTCAGCTTATAATGGCTTCATATGCACCAACTATTGGTGACGAACCTGTTGCTGATAGTGTAGTGTTGAGTGTTCCTTATTTTAAGCATGTAAAAAGCTCAAATGCAGATGGTAGCACAACTTATGAGTTGGATTCTATTTATGGAGCAACAGCGGGTAAGCTTAAATTGAGTGTTTATGAGTCAGGCGTTCAAATGCGTACTTCTTATTTTGATAGCGGATCTCAAATGGCTCAATTATATTATACGGATCAAAATACTGATTTTGATAATTTTAAAAAAGAACCACGATTAAATGACGATCCAAGTGTATTGCAAAATGATCAGTTCTTTTTTAGTTCTGCAGAAATTAATCAATTAACAACAGATGCAACAACTGGTAAAAAAACACTTAGCAGACTTGCACCTGAAATGCATCTGAAATTAAATACGGGTTTCTTTGATGATAAAATTTTAAAAGCTCCTGCTACTAAGCTTGCTAGTGCTGATGCTTTTCAGGAATATTTCAGAGGATTGTATTTTAAAGTAGAAAGACCCGATACTGGCCCTACCAATATGGCCTTGTTGGACTTTTCTAAAGGTAAAATAACAATTTATTATAAGGCTAAAACAGCTATCACAACAGATGCCGAAACGGTAAAAGAGAATAAAACTCTTGATTTAACTTTAGGTTCTGCTACTGCCAGTTTGTTAAATGACACTAAAAACAGCACTTATGATACTGCAATAAAGAATCCTGATAATGTCAATGGTGATGCTAATCTTTATTTAAAAGGGGGTCAGGGATCGCTTGCTGTAATTGATCTTTCTAATTTTGCAACTAAATTGGCTGAAATAAGAGCTAATAAATGGATGGTGAACGAAGCAAATTTGGTATTTTACATCGATTCTGATAAAATGAAAGATGCAGATTATGAGCCAAAAAGAGTTTACTTATATGATTTGACTAACAATGTTCCGCTAATAGATTATTCAGATGGTACGAGCGGGTTTGCGGGTACAGATCCGAAAGCAACCAGATATATTTTTGGGGGACTATTAGAAGTAGATGCTACCACTAAACGTGGAAAATCGTACAAGGTTAGGATTACTAATCATATCAGAAATCTTATAAAAGACGCTACAGCTGTAAATGTAAAATTAGGTTTGGTTGTAACAGAAAGTATTGATATTGCAACTTCAAATAAATTGAAATTAAAAAACAGCGTTATTTCAGAAGCGCCAAGAGGATCAGTTATGAGCCCGGTAGGAACAATTTTGTATGGAAGTAAAGCATCTGTTCCGGAAGCGCAAAGATTGAGACTTGAAGTTTACTACACGAAACCAAATTAATAAATATATATGTGTGGAATTGTTGGGTATATCGGCCATCGAGAGGCGTATCCTATTGTTATAAAAGGATTAAAGCGGCTCGAATACAGAGGTTATGATAGCGCAGGTGTTATGTTGTATGACAACTCAGGTATTAAACTTTGTAAAACAAAAGGTAAGGTTTCGGATCTTGAAGCTAAAGCAAAAGACGGTTTTACTACTAATGGAACTATTGGAATTGGGCATACCCGTTGGGCAACTCATGGAGTTCCAAATGATGTAAATTCGCATCCGCACCTTTCTAATTCTGGTGAATTAGTGATAATTCACAACGGAATTATAGAAAATTATGCACCTCTTAAAGAAGAATTAATAAAAAGAGGTTATACTTTTAAATCAGATACAGATACTGAAGTTTTAGTGAACTTAATTGAAGAAGTTCAAAAAAAGGAAGGTATCAAATTAGGAAAGGCAGTGCAAATTGCTTTGAATCAAGTGGTAGGAGCTTATGCTATTGCTGTATTTGATAAAAAAAATCCTGATGAAATTGTTGCTGCAAGATTGGGTAGTCCATTGGCAATTGGAGTTGGCGAAGGAGAATATTTTATTGCTTCTGATGCTTCTCCTTTTATTGAATATACTTCAAATGCAATTTATCTTGAAGATGGTGAAATGGCAAACATTAGATTGCATAAGCCGCTTAAAGTTAGAAAAATAAAAGATGACTCTTTAGTAGATCCTTATATTCAGGAGCTTCAAATGAATTTGGAGCAAATTGAAAAAGGTGGTTATGATCATTTTATGCTTAAGGAAATCTATGAGCAACCAAATGTTATAAAAGATACTTACAGAGGAAGACTTCATGCAAATGAGGGAATTGTTCAACTGGCTGGTGTTGAAGATAATCTTGAAAAATTCTTAAATGCCAAACGAATTCTGATTGTTGCTTGTGGTACATCATGGCATGCAGGTTTAGTAGCTGAGTATATTTTTGAAGAATTTACCCGTATTCCTGTAGAAGTGGAATACGCTTCTGAATTTAGATACAGAAATCCAATTATAAATAAAGATGATGTTGTTATTGCAATCTCTCAATCTGGAGAAACTGCTGATACAATGGCAGCTATTAAACTGGCTAAAGAAAATGGAGCTTTTGTTTTTGGAGTTTGTAATGTTGTAGGTTCTTCTATTTCAAGAGAAAGTCATGCAGGTGCTTATACACATGCAGGTCCTGAAATTGGAGTAGCATCAACTAAAGCTTTTACTACTCAAATCACAGTTTTGACTATGATTGCTCTGAGATTAGGAAAAGCTAAAGGAACATTGTCAAATCCTGATTTCCATGCTTATTTACAAGAATTGGAATTAATTCCTGAAAAAGTTGCGGAAGCTTTAGAAACAAATGACAGAGCAAAAGAAATTGCCGCTGCTTTTAAAGATGCGCCAAATTGCCTGTATTTAGGCCGTGGATATAATTTCCCTGTTGCACTAGAAGGAGCGTTGAAGCTAAAAGAGATTTCCTATATTCATGCTGAAGGATATCCTGCTGCTGAAATGAAACACGGACCAATTGCTTTGATTGATGAGCATATGCCGGTTATTGTTATTGCACCTAAACAAGGACATTACGATAAGATTGTAAGTAATATTCAGGAAATTAAATCAAGAAGTGGAAAAATTATTGCCGTTGTTACTAAAGGTGATACCCAGGTTCGCGAATTGGCCGATTATGTAATCGAGATTCCGGAAACTTCTGATGCATTGTCTCCGCTAATTACCACAATACCATTACAATTACTTTCGTACCATATTGCTGTTATGAGAGGTTGTAATGTCGATCAGCCACGTAATTTGGCTAAATCGGTTACAGTAGAATAAAGATTACAATTCATTATATGTTAAAAAAGCGAGATTTAGGTCTCGCTTTTTTTATTATCATATTTTTTTTCTGACCCCTCTATTTTTATTATATCCTCATTTTTTATCTTAAATTTTATATGTATGCATACTATTTAAGATTTGAAATGCATTGTTGTTGCTGTTAATTTAAGAAAAGCTAATGTGAAAAAGTTAAAATACTAGCAAAAAATATGCGTTATATTAATTTTTTTTAACGTTTTATTATTAATATCAAAAATATTTGTATTTTGGCTAGATAAACTAACCAAAAACTAACCCACATGAGAGTGTATTTGCTAATTATGTTGTTTTTCTGCGGCGCGTCCTTTGCGCAGAATACAATTACTGGTTCTGTTACCGATAGTAACAAACAATCTATTCCCGGTGCCAATGTTGTTGTAGTAGGAGAGCGTAGTGGAGCTTCTGCTGATTTTGATGGTACATTTAAACTGACCACTTCCGCTAAGTTACCTTTTACAATTAAAATTTCAGCAGTGGGATTCGGAGCTAAAACAGTTTCGATCACATCGGCTAATCAAAAGGTAAATGTGATTCTAAAAGATGAAGAAAATAAACTGGATGAGATCGTAGTTTCTGCTTCAAGAACTCCTGAGCGTGTTTTGGAGTCTCCTGTTACCATTGAAAGAATGGGTATTCAGGATATTAAAAAGACAGCTTCGCCATCATTTTACGATGGATTAGAAAATTTAAAGGAAGTACAGATGAATACTAGTAGTATGTCCTTTAAATCTATAAACACAAGGGGTTTTGCTACTGTTGCCAATACACGTTTTATGCAGTTAGTAGATGGAATGGATAACTCATCACCTTTGCTGAATTTTGTATTGGGAAATATGATTGGTGTTTCTGAGATTGACGTTCAAAGTGTTGAATTGTTGCCAGGTGCATCTTCTGCTTTATATGGTGCGAACGCTTTTAATGGTATTTTATTTATGAACAGTAAAAGCCCTTTTACAGATCAGGGAATTGATGTTTATTTAAAATTGGGTCAGACTTCTCAGCATGCTGCAGGTACAAATGCTTCTGTAGATT
This sequence comes from Flavobacterium frigidimaris, assembly GCF_002217275.1. Classification (NCBI taxonomy): domain Bacteria; kingdom Pseudomonadati; phylum Bacteroidota; class Flavobacteriia; order Flavobacteriales; family Flavobacteriaceae; genus Flavobacterium; species Flavobacterium frigidimaris. Next base: position 22,159 of record NZ_MUGV01000005.1, on the reverse strand, counting down.
TTGGAATCAGAGCAGCAAAAACTTTTAATAAATATTTTGCGGCTAAAGCAAATTTCACTTACATGCAGGCTACGGATTGGTATGCAACCAATTATGCAGATAAAACAGTTGCTGGTATTGATAGAAGTAATCCAAATTATGATGGAATAAATGTATATGGAGACGAAGTATCAACAAATATAAAAGGTGTTGGACAGTCTTTGGCCAGTTTAGGATTGATTCCTGCAGGAGCTGTAAATTTGTTGCCTAATAGCAATGTTAGTAGAACGGGATACAATGAGATTGATCTTACTGATAATAAGGCATCCAATTTAAAAATTGATTTTTCTTTGCACGCAAGACCTTTTGGAGATGAGAGATTAGAAATTATCTGGCAAAGTAAATTTGGTTTTGGTAATGCCGTTTACCAAGGTGCAAATCGTTATTATTTGAATAATTTTTTCATGCAGCAACATAAACTTGAGCTTAAAGGAAAGAATTTTTTCGTTAGAGGATATACAACATCAGAAGATGGAGGAAATTCTTATGATATGGTATTTACAGGTATAAATGTTGATAGAAAATGGAAAGACGATAAAACTTGGTTTGGTCAATATGCCGGAGCTTATATTCAGTCTACTTTAGCTGGTATGACACCTGCGAATGCAGATAAGGCGGCAAGAGCTACTGCTGATACAGGCCGTTTTTTGCCGGGATCTCCAGAGTTTCAAAAAGCGTTTAATGAAGTAATTAAAGACGAAAGTGTCTTGACTGGTTCAAAATTGGTTGACAATTCAAGGATTTATCACTCTGATGCAAATTATAATTTTAGAGATTTAATCAAATTTGCAGAGATTCAGGTTGGAGGTTCATTTAGATTATATGAATTGAATTCTCATGGTAGAATTTATACAGACGCTGACGGTCCAATTAATTATAATGAATATGGGGCTTACACTCAATTGATGAAAAAATTCATGGACGATAGATTGAAGTTTACAGGATCAATTCGTTATGATAAATCTAAAAATTTCGACGGAAACTTTTCGCCAAGACTATCTCTTGTTTATTCAGGCGGAGAAAAGAAAAATCATAATTTCAGAGGATCTTTTCAAACAGGTTTCAGAAATCCATCTACACAAGATCAATATATAGGATTTAATATTGGCAATGCAGTGTTGATTGGATCTGCACCTGACAACTTAGGAAGATTTAGTGAAACATTTAATCTTAGTCCAGAAGGTCAGGCTTATAGTGGCGGAAATACAACTAAAGACATGACAGGTTATGATGCGTATGGAAATTCGTACATAGCAAGTTCTGTAAGTGCTTTTGCTGCAATGGCGGGATCAAATCCGGTTGCGGCGGCAGCATTATTGAAAAAATCGAATGCTAATTACGTTAAGCCTGAGAAAGTAAAAGCTTTTGAGTTAGGATATCGTTCTGTTTTTGAAGGCTTTTCAATAGATCTTAACGGGTATTATAATATCTACAATGATTTTATTGGTAACCTAAATGTGATTTCTACTTATTATGGTCAGGCTCAGGACAATCCAAATCTTGCAGGAGGAGCTACAGATCCTGGTTTTCAATCGGTTCGTGCAATTCAAAATGGAGAATATAGAGCGTATCAATTGTATACCAATTCTGATGTAGAGATTCATTCGCTTGGATTTGGAGCAGGATTTTCTAAAAAAATTATTGCGGGTTATGAGTTAGGTGTAAGCTATAATTACGCTCAATTTGATTTTGACAAGGAAAAAGATCCAAGTTTCGAAGCAGGATTTAATACGCCTAAACATAGAATTAAAGCTTCTATTGGAAATGAAAAAGTGTTCGAAAACTTCGGATTTAATGTTAGCGCAAGATGGAATAGTGAATACGAGTGGCAAGCAGGTTTTGCTGATGGTATAATTGAATCGGCTACTGTAATTGATGCACAAATTAATTATGCTGTGCCAAAAATGAAGTCTACATTTAAATTGGGGGCTGCTAATATTGGTGGAAAAGAATATACTCAGGTAATTGGTGCGGGATTAATTGGTCAGCAGTATTTTGCTTCATGGACATTCAATCCGTAATTAGAAATTTTCAAACAAAAATAAATAGGTTATTGCTTTCTTATCTAAAAGTTTGAAAGAGGTAATTTTAAAATATATAAATTATGATAAAAAATTTCAAATGGCTATTATTGGTTTCGTTAACCTTTGTGGCTTGTAATAGTGATGATGATGTGGCAACGATCGTAGATTCTTCTGATGGTTTGCCTTTGACTTCTGGTACTGCTAATTTTTCAAAATATGTTGCTTTAGGGAATTCCTTAACGTCGGGTTTTAGTGATGGTGCTTTATTTAAAAAAGGGCAAGAAGGTGCTTATACTACTATTTTAGCAGAACAATTCAAACTTGTTGGAGGAGGAGAATTCAAAATTCCTTACACAAATGATAATATTGGAGGTTTGCTTTTTAGTGGACAAGTAAATCCGGCTTTCGGACCAAGATTGTATTTTAACGGTTCTGCACCAGTTCCTGTTGCCGGAACTCCTACTACAGAAGTTATAAATCCTGCAGTTGTAGCTGCAGGTCCTTATAATAATACAGGTGTTCCCGGAGCGAAAAGTTTTCATTTATTATCGCCAACTTATGGAAGCCCGGCCGGTCTGGCAAATGGAACAGCAAATCCGTATTATGTACGTTTTGCTCCAAATGGAACAACATCGGTATTGACTTATGCAATGAGTCAAGCGCCGACATTCTTTTCCTTATGGATTGGAAATAATGACGTTCTGGGATATGCAACTTCCGGAGGTGATGGCACAAATCCTATTACACCAGTTAGTGGCGCTGCAGGTGTTGGTTTTGATGGAACATATGCCGCTCTTATCACTACTTTGACATCGGCAGGAGCAAAAGGTGTGGTAGCCAATATTCCGTATGTAACTTCTATTCCGTTTTTTAAGACGGTTCCTTATAATCCACTTACTGCTTCCGTATTAGGAAGTGGAAATACTGCAGTTGGTGTGGCTACGATAAATGCATTAAATGCACAGTTGTATGGGCCTTTAAAACAAGCTTTAACTGCTTTTAGTGCGGGAACAAGAATTAACTTGTTGTCTACAACAGGTTCAAATCCATTATTGATAAAAGATGAATCTCTGACAAACTTATCAGCACAGCTTACAGCGGCTTTTACGCCTACTTTAGGCGCTCAGACAGCGGCTTTTTATGGTGCCGTTTTTGGACAGGCGCGTCAGGCAACTGCCGCTGATTTAGTTCTTTTAACAACACAGTCAGCTATTGGTGCAGCGCCAACAGCTGCAAATTCAGGATTAGGAGTCGCGCCTCCTGCGCCTTTGGATAAATTCGGAATTACGTACCCTTTACAGGATAAGTATGTTCTAATTCCAACAGAAATTGCAGAATTAGCAACAGCAACAAAAGCTTTTAATGCAATAATAAAATCACTTGCAGATTCTAAAGGCTTAGCTTTTGTAGATGCAAATGCAATTATGGATCAAATTGACAAAGGCGGAATTGTAGCCAATAATTTTACAATGGCATCAACATTTGTAACCGGAGGAACTTTCTCTTTAGATGGTGTGCATCCTTCGCCAAGAGGATATGCCTTTATTGCAAATAAGTTTATTGAGGCTATAAATGCTAAATATGGATCAAACCTAAAGGGTGTAGATGTGGGGAATTATCCAATTCTATATCCTGCAGTATTACCGTAAAGCCCATTTTTTTTAGTAAGAAAGTCACTCATTTCTAAAATGTAGTGGCTTTTTTTTATTTCAATGAAAATTGCTATTTTAGATTTTTTAGGCCTGTCTTTTAGGAATCAAACAAAATCATAGTATTTTTTATGAAAAAAAAATTGATTTTATATTTTAAAAAATTATCTTTGCGCTCTGAAAAAAGAGGTATTTTCGATAAACCTAAATAGCTATTTAATAAATACATAAGTAATGTCAAAAGTAATAGGAAAAGTTGCTCAAATCATTGGACCAGTAGTTGACGTAGTTTTCAACGGTAAGGATGTTGAACTTCCAAAAATTTATGATTCACTAGAAATCACTAAAAAAGACGGAACATTGTTAGTTCTAGAAGTACAATCTCACATTGGTGAAAACACTGTTCGTACAATCTCTATGGACTCTACAGACGGTTTGTCTAGAGGATATGAAGTAGTTGGAACTGGTAATCCAATCCAAATGCCAATCGGTCCGGATGTATACGGAAGATTATTCAATGTAATTGGAGATGCAATTGATGGTTTAGGAAACTTGCCAAAAACAGGAGAAAACGGTTTGTCTATTCACAGACAAGCACCTAAATTCGAAGATTTATCAACTTCATCAGAAGTTTTATTCACAGGTATTAAAGTAATCGATTTGATTGAGCCTTATGCAAAAGGAGGTAAAATTGGATTGTTTGGTGGTGCTGGTGTTGGTAAAACAGTATTGATTCAGGAGTTGATCAACAATATCGCAAAAGGTCACGGTGGACTTTCAGTATTCGCAGGAGTAGGTGAAAGAACACGTGAAGGAAATGACTTGCTTCGTGAGATGTTAGAGTCAGGAATTATTAAATACGGTGATGATTTCATGCACTCTATGGAAAATGGAGGATGGGATTTATCTAAAGTAGATATGCCAGGAATGAGAGAGTCTAAAGCTACTTTCGTTTTCGGACAAATGAATGAGCCTCCTGGAGCTCGTGCTCGTGTAGCACTTTCAGGATTATCTATCGCTGAATATTTCCGTGATGGAGCCGGAACTGATCAAGGGAAAGACGTATTGTTTTTCGTTGATAACATCTTCCGTTTTACACAAGCAGGTTCTGAGGTATCAGCACTTTTAGGTCGTATGCCTTCTGCAGTAGGATACCAACCAACTTTGGCAACAGAGATGGGAGCGATGCAAGAGCGTATTACATCTACAAACAAAGGATCTATTACATCTGTACAAGCGGTTTACGTTCCTGCGGATGATTTAACTGACCCGGCACCGGCAACAACGTTTGCTCACTTAGATGCTACAACTGTATTGTCTCGTAAAATTGCTGAGTTAGGTATTTATCCAGCGGTTGACCCGTTAGATTCTACTTCAAGAATTTTGACTCCTCAAATTTTAGGAAATGAGCACTACGACTGTGCACAAAGAGTAAAAGAAATTCTTCAGAAATACAAACAATTGCAAGATATTATCGCGATTTTAGGTATGGAAGAATTATCTGAAGAAGATAAATTATCTGTATCAAGAGCACGTCGTGTTCAACGTTTCTTATCTCAACCTTTCCACGTAGCGGAGCAATTTACAGGTATTCCTGGAGTTTTGGTTGATATTAAAGATACTATCAAAGGATTCAACATGATTATCGACGGTGAATTAGATCATCTTCCTGAAGCAGCTTTCAACTTGAAAGGTTCTATCCAGGATGCGATCGAAGCTGGAGAAAAAATGTTAGCTGAAGCATAAATCTAGTTTTCAGTATTCAGTCCCAGTATTCAGTACTGAGACTTTTAACTGAGACTGTAAACTAAAAAAGTATGATTTTAGAAATAGTATCACCAGAAGCAAAATTATTTTCAGGAGAAGTAACTTCAGTTACATTGCCTGGGGTTGATGGAAGCTTTCAAATATTGAATCACCATGCTCCTATCGTTTCTATTCTAGAAAAAGGAACTATTAAAATTGCAGCGCCAAGTTTCAATTTTTCTAAAGAAGTAGCAGGTAAATTCACGAAAGTAAATGACCAAACCTATACATTAGAGATTACGTCAGGTACTATCGAAATGAAAGACAATAAAATTATTGTTTTAGTTGACTAAAACAATTTGAAAATAGATTAAAAAGCCAAACAGTATTGTTTGGCTTTTTTTATTTCTATAATTTTGTACTATTAGAATCTCTTTATAAAATATTGATTTTTAAAATAAAAGCTCAGTAAGTTTTTATTGTTTTTTGCTTTATCTAATAGATAAAGCAAAAATGAGTTATGTCAAATTTTATAAAGAAAACACATGAAAAATATACATAAAGTAGCCGTTTTAGGCGGTGGCGGCAGAACTGGAAAATATCTTGTAAACCAGTTATTGAAACAAGGATTTAGTATAAAACTCTTACTTAGAAATCCTGAAAATTTTACGCTTCAACATTCAGACATTGAAGTTATCAAAGGCGATGCTCTTGATTCGTATTCCATTACACTATTGCTAAAAGATTGTCAGGCTGTTTTGAGTACGGTTGGACAGCGAAAAGATGAGCCACTTGTAGCAAGCGTAGCCACGAGCCACATTTTGAAAGTAATTAAGGACTATGAAATACAAAGATATATTTTGCTGGCTGGACTTAATATCGATACTCCATTTGACAAAAAAAGTCCAAAAACTAGTATGGCTACAGATTGGATGAAAACTAATTTTCCGATTATTCAGGAAGACAGACAAAAAGCCTATGATTTGTTGGTTGCAAGTAATGTGAATTGGACGCAGGTTCGGGTGCCGTTTATTGAATTTATTGATAAAAACTCTGAAATCTCAGTAAGTTTAGAAGACTGTTTAGGAGAAAAAATAAGTGCAAATGATATTGCTGGATTTATGATAACTGAAATGCTGGAATCTAAATACAGTAGAAAATCGCCGTTTATAAGTGCGATATAAAAATCAAATTGAAGACAGCGGGCGACATCACGCCTGCTGTTTGTTTAATTTGAGTTCAATTTCATAACTTTGCTTTTATGAAATTACCTGAAAATCTTATTCAAAAGCTTGAAACCCGAAAGCAAAATAACGCGTTAAGACAATTGCCAAGTTTTAATAATCTTGTCGATTTTTCTTCAAACGACTATATCGGATTTTCACGATCTGAAGCTATTTTCAAAGTGGCACATCATTATCTGGTCGAAAATGAGATTATTCAGAATGGTGCGACAGGTTCGCGATTAATTTCCGGAAACCATTCTTTGTATCAAATAGCAGAAACTTTTATTGCTGCATTTCATGAAGCTGAATCAGCTCTAATTTTTAATTCGGGCTACGATGTCAATGTTGGTTTTTTTAGCGCTGTACCGCAACGAAATGATGTTATTTTGTATGATGAGTTAAGTCATGCTTCAATTCGTGATGGAATTACAATGTCGAATGCGAAATCATACAAATTCAATCACAATGATTTTGAAGATTTAGAAAGACTTATTATAAAATTCCAATCTTCTAAAGTCCAGACTCCAGGCAATATCTACATCGTTACTGAAACTGTTTTTTCTATGGATGGTGACACTCCAAATTTAGACGAACTGGTAGCGCTTTCAGAGAAATACAATTGTTATTTAGTTGTGGATGAAGCGCATACTCTTGGCGTTTTTGGTGAAAAAGGTGAAGGCTTGATTCAATATCTGAACTTACACCATAGAATTTTTGCCCGTATCATGACTTTCGGAAAAGGTTTAGGATGCCATGGAGCGGTTGTTCTAGGAAGTCAGGAACTAAAAAAATACTTAGTAAACTTCGCCAGAAGTTTTATTTATACAACAGGATTGTCTCCACATTCTGTTGCTACTGTTTTAGTAGCGTATCAGCATTTAGAGATTGAAAAGGAAAACATTGAAAAACTGCGTCAAAATATTGTGTTTTTCAATCAACAGAAAAATTTATTAGGCTTAAAGCCGATGTTTGTTAGAAGTAAATCGGCTATTCAGTCTGCGATTGTTCCCGGCAACGAAAAAGTGAAACAATTAGCACAACAACTACAGGATAAAGGTTTTGATGTAAAACCAATTCTCTCACCAACCGTTCCGGAAGGCCAGGAACGCTTGCGTTTTTGTATTCACAGTTATAATTCTCAAGAAGAAATAAATCAGGTTTTAGAACTTCTAAGAAATTTTGTCTTTATAGTTTAAATTATTTCACAGAGATACACAAAGTAATAGGGAGATTCACAGAGATTTTTGTGAATCTCTTTTTTTTGCTTTGTGAATCTCTGTGAAATAGCCGTATTTCCTCACTTTTTTAAATTTTTTATAAAAAAGTTTATTTTTTTTTGTAACGTTTTGATTATTCGATTACTTACGAGTCGTAATCAAATAAACCAAAATAATTATGAAAAAAGAATCAACTTCAAAAAGCGAGAGAACTTCTAACTTTATATTTATATTTTTAACTTCTCTCGGATTAGGGTACACTTTAGTAAACCATTTTATATTCGATAAACCAAGAACAGAAACACTCGTTGTAATGATTTGTTTATTTGTGATTTCAATCGCTTCCTGGCAACGAAAAAAATTCATGAAATAATAATAGCGGGTTTCAATCATCAAATCAATCAATCATCAGATCACAATCATCAATCAATTATCAACTTAATCAATCAATCAAATGAAAAATTTATTCAAATCAGTAGTTACAGTAATCGCAATTATTTTTAGTTTGTCAAATCAGGCACAAACAAAATCTCCAAAACTTGAGAATTCTCTTTTATGGGAAGTCTCAGGAAACGGTTTAGAAAAGCCATCTTATTTATACGGAACCATTCATGTGATTTGTGGAGAAGATTATTTTCTTTCTGAAAAGACAAAGAAAGCATTTGAAGCTTCGGGTAAATTAGTTTTAGAAATGAATTATGCAGACCCGAATGAAATGGAATTTATGCAAAAAAGTGCAATGGGAAAAGAGCCTTTGAGCAAAAAATTAAATCCGGAACAATTGGCTAAATTAGATGCGATATTAAAAAAATCAACAGGAATGACTATTAAACAGGTAGATGCTTTTACTTTGATGACAGTATCGGGTTTAATTTCGATGAAAAATTTTGGCTGCACAGATATGAAATTTTATGAAATGGAATTTGCAGCCATGGCTAAAAAACGAAATATTGAAGTAGTTGGACTTGAAACTGTTAAATTTCAAATTGAAAGTTATGGAAATGCTTATTCAGATGATGAAACGATAGCAATGTCAGAAGAAGCGGATGATGATACAGATTTGTCAGTTGCAAATTATAAGAAAGAAAATATAGAAGAACTATACAAAGCTTCAACTGCAGCAGATATTATGACTGCTAAGGCTAAAAAGTACATGCTGGACGAAAGAAATAGTAAGTGGGTTGAAGTTTTACCTGAACTGATGAAAAAAGAAAGTTTATTTGTGGGAGTAGGTGCGGCGCATTTAGGGGGAGAATTTGGAGTGATTAATTTATTGAGAAAAGCAGGATATATCGTAAAACCAATAATGAACTAAAACTGTTTTGAAAGAAAAAGAACAAGAGTTTTTAAGTCGGATAGAAAATCACAAAGGAATTTTGTACAAAGTTTCCAAGATGTATATGGACAATCATGATGATCAACAGGATTTGTTTCAGGAGATTGTTTGTCAGCTTTGGAAATCATATGATTCGTTCAGAAATGAAAGTCAGTTTTCGACCTGGATGTATCGTGTAGCGGTTAATACTGCAATCGTTTTTCTGAGAAAGGAAAAAAGGAAAGTTGATAAATATGAAATTGCTTCAGAAAATATAAAGGACGATGAAGGAGACTCACACATCAAAGAAAGTCAGTTGGATCATTTTTATAAAGCCGTTCAGAAACTGGAAAAAATTGACAAAGCGATTATTTTTTATCAACTAGAAGGTTTTTCACATAAAGAAATAGGCGATAATCTTGGAATTTCTGAAGGGAACGCCAGAGTGAAGTTAAACAGAGCAAAAGAAAAATTAAAAGAAATTATTAAAAATCAAGGATATGGATTTTGACGATATACAAAACGCATGGAAGAATGAAGAAACTAAAAATGTTGTTCTTCCAAATAATTTAGAAAAAATACAATCGGTGAATATGCCTTTGGATAAAATTAGAAAAAATTTAAAAAAAGATCTGATTGCTCAAATAGTTTCAGTGGTTTTCGTCGGGATCGTTCCGTTAATTATTGAACTGAAATATAGTTTTTTTCTTGCCTATTATTTATTGTATGCACTATCAATAGTAATCTTAATTAGTTTTACAATAAGATTATATGTGTACTATAAAAATTTTACAGATGTCGCAACAACAACCAAAGACAATTTGTATGAGATCTATTACAATATAAAGTTGTTTATGGAGACGTACAAATCTGCTACTTACACTTTTATTCCTTTTGGACTGTTTTATATGTTTTTATTGCCCTTAGGTAAAAAATCAGGTAAACTGTTAAATCGTATTTTAGATGCAAATCAGGAAAATGTTGCCCTAATAGTTGTATTGATAATAGTTGTATTTATGACATTGATGTGGCTTATGACGGAAGGACATGTGAAATTATTTTACGGAAAATATGCCAAAGAAATCAAAAAAGTAATAGACGAATTAAAAGAAGAATAAAACTCAACCCATCGTAATTGATGGGTTTGTTGTTTTTATTGGTATTTTTGTGGGGAATTACACGGAGATTCGCAAAGGAGACGCAGAGATTCACAAAACTATTTATTCTTTGTGTTGCTTGTGTCTCCTTTGCGAATCTCTGCGAAATAGCAATCTATGAAAATATTTATAACAGGAATTTCAACTGATGTGGGTAAAACGGTAACATCAGCAATAGTAGTAGAAGCTTTAGAAGCAGATTATTGGAAGCCTATTCAGGCTGGAGATTTGGACAATTCTGACAGTCATAAAGTGAAATCGTATGTTTCAAATTCCAAATCTCAATTCTTCCCGAACAGTTATGCCTTAAATACGCCTGCAAGTCCGCATCTGGCAGCAGAAATTGATGGAGTAACAATTGATTTAAAACAGATTCACGAGCCAAAAACAGAAAATCATTTGGTTGTAGAAGGGGCAGGAGGAATATTTGTTCCGTTGAATGAAAATGATACCATTATCGATTTAATTCAACCAGACTATAAAGTAATTGTAGTTTCAAGACATTATTTAGGAAGCATCAATCATACTTTATTGACTATAGAAGCTATTCAGAACAGAGGTTTTCAAGTGGCGGGAATTATCTTCAGCGGAAGCGAAAACAAATCGACTGAAAGTTTAATTCTGAACAAAACCGGAGTAAAATGTATCGGAAGAATTGATGAAGAACCGTATTTTGATCAAAATGTGATTCGCGAATACGCTGATTTGTTTCGAGACAATCTTCTTGGGTTGTAGTATATCGAGAATAGATTATAGAAGCAAGAAACAAGAAACAAGAAGAAAGAAACAAGAAGAAAGAAACAAGAAGAAAGATGAAAGAGGATTAAATAGGAATTGCTGGTGAGAAAATACAGTATTGAAATAAGAGAATAGAAACAAGAATTGCAGCTTAGCAAATAGACTTTCTTATCTTTGCGGAAACTATAGAGTTTAGTCTTTCTTCTTGACTCTATAATCTATTCTCTAAAAAATGACATTAACAGAAAAAGACAGCCAATATCTTTGGCATCCTTATACACAGCACAAAACTTCGCAAACGCCAATTGCCATTTCGAGAGGAGAAGGCGCATTGCTTTGGGACGAAAACAATAAAGAATATATTGATGCGATTGCGTCCTGGTGGGTAAATCCGTTTGGACACAGCAATAAATTTATTGCCGATGCGATTTACAAACAGCTCACTACTTTAGAACACGTTTTATTTGGTGGTTTTACACATGAACCAGCGATAAAAGTAGCTGAGAAGCTGATGGAAATTCTTCCAAAGAATCAACAAAAAATCTTCTTTTCTGATAATGGTTCGACAGCAGTTGAAGTGGCTATAAAAGTAGCTTTACAGTATTTTTTTAATAAAAATGAAAAACGCACCACTATAATAGCTTTCGAAAATGCTTTTCACGGAGATACTTTTGCGGCAATGGCGGCAAGTGGAATCTCATTTTATACCCAGGCTTTTCAGGGAATGTTTATAGATGTAGTCCGAATTCCGGTTCCGGTAAAAGGGCAGGAGCAGGAAAGTTTTGAAGCACTAAAGAATGTAATTCAAACGCACAATTGCGCTGGTTTTATTTTTGAGCCTTTGGTTCAGGGAGCGGCCGGCATGGTGATGTATGAACCAGAAGCCTTAGGGAAGCTGATTCAGATTTGCAAAGAAAATAAGGTCTTGACAATAGCCGACGAAGTAATGACGGGCTTTGGTAAAACCGGAAAAACCTTTGCAATGGATTATGTTTCAGAAGATCCGGATATGATTTGCCTGTCGAAAGCATTAACAGGAGGAACAATTCCGATGGCAATTACCACTTTTACGCAAGATGTTTTTGATGCTTTTTATGATGATGATATCAATAAAGCTTTATTTCATGGACATACTTTTACGGCAAATCCAACGGGATGTGCAGCTGCTTTGGCCAGTATCGATTTATTGCAGACGCGTGAAATGCAGGCGAATATTGAAAGAATAAATAGAAGTCACTTACAGTTTCAAAAGAAGATTGAAAATCATTCAAAAGTGATTACAGCCAGAACTTTGGGCGTTATTTTTGCTGTTGAAATTAAATCATATGCTGAAGAAAGTTATTACGGATCCATGCGAACCAAACTATATAATTTCTTTATCGATAAAGGTGTTATTTTGAGACCTGTTGGAAATATCGTTTATATTCTTCCTCCTTACATAATGACGGATGACCAACTTCAGAAAGTATATAAAACAATTGAAGAAGCCATAGAAATGGTGTGATTTTGCCGACAGATTTAACGGATTAAACAGATTTACGCAAATTAATAATTTGAAATCAGTGCAAATCCGTTTCACCCGTGCCATCCGCGTGCTATCACGCACCCTTTTTCGAAAAGCTTAGCGAACTTAATACACAATTAGTTAAGACTTTTTATAAACTTTTGCGACCTTTGCGTAAATCTTTTCGCCGTTTGCGGTTAAAAACACAACAGGCATAAAAACACTATTTTGAATACAAATAAAATCTCTATAACTGCTTTTTCCTCCATTTCTCCTTTAGGAAATAATGTCGCTGAAGTTTGGGAAAAATACCTCGATAATAAACATTGTTTTTCTCAACAATTTTTAGATCAACAGGAAACTTCTGTAGCTGCTTTAAGTGCCGAATCAAAGCAAATCGTTGCTGAGATTCGGGAATCAGATCCTAAATATAAATTTTTAGATGATTCCGTTTTGTTTGCATTGGCGGCTTCCAGAAAAGCAGTTGAACAAGCTGGTTGGAAATTGGATGATATCTTCGGAATCAACATTGGTTCTTCTCGTGGTGCTACCGATTTATTTGAAAAACATTATAAAACATACATCGACACAGGAAAAGCACAGACTCTGGCTTCTCCAACTACCACTTTAGGGAATATCTCTTCCTGGATCGCGCACGATTTACAAAGTGTCGGTCCTGAGATTTCGCATTCTATTACCTGTTCGACTGCACTTCATGCGGTATTAAATGGTGTTGCGTGGTTAAAATCCGGAATGGCAGATAAATTTTTAGTAGGAGGAAGTGAAGCACCGTTGACCGATTTTACGATTGCTCAAATGAGAGCTTTAAAAATATATTCGCGTATTAATCCGGAGGAAGAAAGCTGGCCCAATCTGGCTTTTGATTTTGATAAAACACAAAACACCATGATTTTGGGCGAAGGCGCTGCCGTTTGCTGTTTAGAAGCAGGTGAGGCAGAAAATGCGATTGCTTATATAACTGGTGTTGGTTATGCCACTGAAATTTTAGAGCATAATATTTCTATTTCTGCCGAGGCGGACTGTTTTCAGAAGTCTATGAAAATGGCACTAAAAGATGAAAATTTAGAAGATATTGATGTTATTGTAATGCATGCTCCCGGAACCATAAAAGGTGATTTAACGGAATTACGTGCCATCGAAAAAGTATTCGGATCAAAATTACCTTTGTTAACTACGAATAAATGGAAAATTGGGCATACGTTTGGAGCTTCCGGAATATTAAGTTTAGAATTAGCCCTTTTGATGATAGAGCACGACAGGTTTATTGGAGTGCCGTTTGGAGAAAAACAAAACCAGGTAAAACCAATCAAAAAGGTAATGATTAATGCGGTTGGTTTTGGGGGAAATGCTGTTAGTATTTTGATTGAAAAAAGATAATTAGATTTTAGATTTTAGATTTTAGATTTTAGATTTTACAAAAAAAACTCCATTCGCTGCGGCGAATGGAGTTTTTTTGTCGTTTCTTTTTATTTATTGAAATATGATTTTCTTCGTTACGACATAATCGTTTTCTAAAGTCACTTTCACCAATAAAACCTGATTGGCTGCCTGCAGGTTTGATATTGATAATTCAGTAGATCCAACTTTCTTTTTATTATAAAGTTGTTTTCCGTTAATGTCAAAAATGGTGATTTCTTTGATGTTTTCTTTTACCGATGAAACTTTTATCGTTTTATCTTTTACAGCAACCAAAAATCCGTTTTCGATATTTTCGAAATCGCCGGTTCCCAATGTTTTATTGGTGTAGCGTAAAACGAAGCGATCTGTAAAAGTTCCTGCGACAGTTGTAAAAGTGTAATTGCTTGCAGTAAGGTCATGAATTACAGATGTGGTTTTATCTTCTAAATAAATCTTCTGAGTAGTCATGTTTCCGTCGACTTCGTCAATAGAAATGGTGAAATCGCCATTAATTGTCGTACGGTATCCTAATGGTATACTATCTGCTTCTTTAAAAGGAAGCGCACGTCCTTGAATTACTAATTTGTCACTTTGATTGATGCTGTAAAAGTCCAGGTACTTATTTGCATCAATAGTGGTGCCGTCAAAAAGGCTTTCATACGCATCCGTCGCTCCTTCAATATAACCTACCATTAACTGCTTAAAAGCTCCTTCTGTATTGGTCATATTTAACCATACACGATGTTTTTCTAATCCAGTTGTTTTAGAATCTTTTCCTGGCTTGTAGAATTGGCCATTATCCTTTCCTCCTGATCGCATAGTGTTTGTAAAAACAAGTGATCCAGGAGTTTTTGTACCCGCAAAGAAAGCTTGTCCTGCACCAATCTGACCACTAGGTCTTGCATAGTTGTTTGCATTATTTGCCGATCCTGCCGGTTCTGCAACTTTTACGCTACCAGTAAGATTATAAGTAGCATAATCATCTGACCCGTATTGATATGCACCTCCTAATACTACAGGTGTGTTATGTGTCCAGAAATAAAGAGTTCCCTTTAACATATCACGATTTGCAAGTATAAATTTTTCAGCATCTAAAGCTGATGGATAAGGATTTCCAACAAGATAGAATTTGTCAGCATTCAGGTTTTCGGTATTAATAGTACCGTTATTTGGTGTTCCTGAAAAAGTTGCCGTGTAAGTAGCTCTGTCCGTATTCGAATAATTTTCTGGACCACGAATAATATAACCTTTGCCAGGAGTCATAACACTTGTTCTGGACATTGCGACCCATCCGGAACCACTATGATAATAGATTTTGGTTGGATCAGTTAAAGGAGAGATTCCAGCAGGTGTTTGCCCTTGTACAGGTGTTGACCAATAAGTATAGTCAGCTTGACGAATTCCGGGTGTTGTACGCTGATATGAAATTTTACCACTGTTTATGTTTAGTGTGTTATCTGTTTGAATTAAGCTTGCTTTGTTCTCGAAAAATAATGAGCCTGATGTTGAGGCAGAGAATAAAACTTTGACAGCACTGTTAACTCTCAAAGTAGTACTGCTTTTAACAAGCAGTGAAGCTTGATCATTAATAGTTAGGGTATAGGCATAGGAGTCCAGATTTTCATCTGAAATAACTGGGTTTTTTGCTACGCCCGCAGGTATAATAACACAGTCTGTTGCAGATGGAATTCCTGACGGACTCCAGTTGCCTGCTACATTCCAATCTGTGCTTGTTGCTCCTGTCCATGTTTTATATGCTGGCGTGTTAACTTTTAGTGATGTACCAGTTGATGAAATACAACCCGAAGCATTTTTTGCAGTTACGACATACGTATTTGGATCTAGTGAGTCGAATACGGTTTGATTGTAATAATCTGTTCCGTTGATACTATAAGTGTAACCAGTAGTTGCTGTAATAGTAATAGTTCCTTTTGTCCCTGAGCAAGTTGGTTGGGTTGTTACGGTTGCAGTTGGGGCTGTTGGTTTTGCATTAGTAATAAAGGCGCCTGAAGCGTTACTTGTCGCAGTGCCACATTGACCTCTTACAATACAATAATAATAAAGTGTTCCAGCTGTTGTTGAAAGTGGTGTGTAAGCATTGCTAGTTGCACCATTTATTAAGGTTGGACTTGATAGATTGCTTTGAGCACTACTATACCATTGATATTCAATAGAAGATTGCCCTGCTCTTGGAGTTCCTACTGCAGTAACAGATATAGGTGTAGATGCAGTACCGCTGCATACTGACTGCCCAGCTAATGATTCAGCTGTAATTGCAGTTGTTACATCAATATCTATTGCACTGTATATGGATTGGTCAGAACATGTTCCATTATCAACCACAACTCGGTATTGTCTAGTTGATCCTGAAATTGATGTTGGCGTATAGGTAGTTTTTCCGCGAGTACCTGGAATGTCAATATAGTTTACGTTGCCTCCATCGCTATATTGCCATTTTTCAATTACTGATGTATCTGGATATGGTACATTGCGATTAGCGTAAGTATTAAATGTTAATGGTGGTAATGTTTCGCCAGGACAAATATGTTTTCCGCCATTAACTTGACCTTGGTCCAGCATTACGATTTCTGTTGTGTATGTGCCGGGAGTAGAAGTGGTGCATCCATTGGTATTGGTATAATTAACACTTACTGTTTTTGATCCTGTAGTTAACCATTCAATTACAATATAGCTATCAGTAGCAGTTCCTTTATCAATAAGTTTGTAATCAGTATTAAGTACTCCTGAAACAGACCATATATAATTAGACTTTCCTCCTTGAGTATCATACGCTATATGCCTATTTGCACAGGTTTTTGCTTTTGGTGTTGTAGTAATTGTTGGAGTATATACAGTTACTGTTCTGGCAGTTGATGTTACTGCTGAGGCACAAGTTCCAGTTACAACTACGTCATAGCTTCCTGCGTCAGAAGTTGTCGGATTAGTTAGAGTAAGCGTGGCAGATGTTGCCCCGCTTATAACACCTCCGTTTGTAATTGGAGTTAAGTCTTTTCGCCATTGATAAGTTAATCCTGTTCCTGTAGCTACAACGGTCATTGACTGCGAACCGTTTCCTGAACAAGTTGCTGCAGGCGCAGTTGGTTGTGTTGTTATTGCTGTCGCTGTATTTATTGTAACAGCAACAGGAGTTGAAGTTACAGCTGGTGCGCAAGAACCACTGATTTGTACAGTATAGCTTCCTTGGTTTGCTGTTGTTGGGTTAGTTAAAATAAGCGTTGCTGTTGTTGCCCCGGCTACAACTCCTCCGTTTGTTACATTTGTACCGTCTTTTTTCCATTGATAAGTTAATGGCCCTGTTCCTGAAGCCACAACAGTCATTGACTGGGTACCGCTTCCTGAGCACGTTGCTGCAGGAGCAGTCGGCTGTGTTGTTATTGTAGGAGCGGAATTTATTGTGACAGTAACTGGATTAGAAGTTACGATTGGAGAACAAGTTCCAGTTATAACTATATCATAACTTCCTGCGTCAGAAGTTGTCGGATTAGTTAAGGTAAGCGTGGCTGATGTTGCCCCGCCAATGACTGTTCCGTTTGACAAGTTAATGCCACCTTTTCTCCATTGATAAGTTAATCCTGTTCCTGAAGCCGCAACAGTCATTGACTGCGTACCGTTTCCTGAACAAGTACTAGCTGGAATTGCAGGCTGAGTTGTGATTGAAGGTGATGTGCAGCTAAAAATTTCATCTGCACCCATGTAAGGTTTTGTCCTGCTATCGCCTTGAATGTCATTTGTTATTGCTGATAATGTAGAATCCCCAATTAAACTTTCGTTGATTATATTTCCTGCAGCTAAAAACAACTCAGATGAGAATGTTGGCACGGCACTTAACGAACCTGTATCCTGACCTGTACTTGTTTGCCATTCTGTAATCGTTGATGAATCAGAATTTGGGCTTCCCATGTGTCCGATCTTGCCACCAGAGCTGGTTACGTAATTATTATATCTTATGAATGAAAAAGCATTTTTATTTGTACTAGTATAAATTGCAAAGCGAGTACCACTAGTTTGAGAATTAGAGAATATATTGTTTCGTATGTCCAAAACACTTCCATCGGCAATAAATAAACAAGCTGATAAAACATTCTGATTCATATTTAATGATACAGTATTGTAATAGATGTTTATTTTTTTTCCGTTGCTAATATAGATACCATGTCCTGCATTATTGTAATCATCCTTATTGTTATAAGGAGAAGTATAGACGGAACTGATAAAGTTATTTGCAACCGTTAAATTTGATGTAACAGAATTATCTAAATCAATATAAATTCCTCGTGAACCAGACTGAACAGATTTAATATTTGAAATTTTATTCTGAAGTATAGAACCGTTTGATGATTTTCCTTTTATTGTAATACCGTAGATAAAGGTGCTGTTGTCACTTCTTAAAAAATTATCTAAAGTATTTTTGGTGATGCTGAAAGAATCTGCATTATCAATTATAATTCCATTAAGCGTGATCTCTTTTCCAGAACCTCCAAAATCATTACTTGAAATAGTCAAGTTTTTTGAAGTGGAGTTTTTATTTCCTTTAATATTTATACCATTTCTCACAGCCGAAATGGTATTGTTGGTAATAGTGTTGTAGCTGTTTGGACTGTCTTCTTCCTTTGTAATGTCAGAAGCACTTGATGAAAGAATACCATTTAAGCAAGTGCTGTTCTCATTACTTGGAGTATTAAGGCTTCCAAGAATGATAGTGTTTTTAATAGTATTATAAGTTGCTCCATTAGAGTTTGAAGCACTACCAATCCAAATTACGCTTTCGCTGTTATTGTCGGCAGCAACAGTACTTTTTATTGTCAGGTTTTTAGTTGTGCCATTGATTGTATTACTACCATCAATAATGACATAATCAGCTCCGTTTAGTTTAATTAGCGAAGTATTTGTCCAAACTTGACCTCCAGAAATTGTAATGGTTTTGCCTACATTCGGTTTAATAGTAAGAGTGTTGGTTGCACTAGAGCCTACAATTTGATCAATAACAATTTGTGATGCTAGTGGTTGATTTTCATTTAAAAGTAAAGTTACTGCGCCACTTATTCCGTCTCTGTTGATGCGGCTTATTGCATCCGCTAAAGTGGGAAAATCAGAGCCTGAACCACCAACGGTGTAATCACGACCGGTTAAAGCTTGGGCAAATCCAAAAAAAGGCAATAATAAAAATAAAAAAGGTAAAAGTAATTTTCGAATCATATTAAATCGTGGCATTTAATTTTTAAAAACGGTTTTTTTATCTTGTTTTGTTTAATGTTTACATGCCATGGATGAATTGAAAAAGCTACATCAAAAAGAAACCAAGTAGTCATGTTAAGTGGTTTCAATCAGGATGTTATGCTGGCATAGCATTTAACCTGACAAAGATATAGACATCTACGAGTTTGATATAAGCAAGGTTTTGTAATAGCCAATTAATCGATGAAGTGTTTAGATTAATCGTTGAAATGCATATTGAAAATGCTCTATTTGTGGAAATTCTTATAAATCAGTAAAATTAATTATAAGAAAAGTCGCAACATAATAGATAAAACTGTTATGTTTTTGTAATTTTAAACTAAAAAACGTCTAACATTATCCATAATTCGCAACAAAACGACATTTGTATAGGAAAGTATTTTCTGATAAATTGGTTGTTTTTCAGGGAATTAAGAAGAAGTATTATGTGAGAAAAATAGAAGTTATTTTTGTTCCAGTTCTTTTGCTTTATCATAAACAAAATGACTTTCATAACCACGACGAAGGAGATAGTCGCAGAACTTTTTTCGTTTTTTCAATATATTCTTTTCGGGAATACTGTCCCAGCATCTTTCCGCCAGATTTTCGAAAGTAGATTCGTACTCTTCTATTGAAATTTCTTTAAGTGCTAGTGTAATATTAGTCGAAGAAATTTGTCTGGCTTTAAGTTCGTTTGTAATCCTGATTTTGCCCCACGATTTCATTCGGTGTTTTCCTCTTGCAAAGCTACAGGCAAAACGGGTTTCATTTAAAAAATTATGCTCAATTAGCTGAACTACAATAGTATCGATTTCGTCAGCAGTCATTTTCAGGCTGTATAATTTAGAAACCACTTCGCCATGACAACGTTCCTGATACGCACAAAAGTGTTCTAATTTCAGTAAGGCTTCCTTTATTGTGTAAATTGAATTCATGTGTTTTTTCCTTCTTTTTAACGGTTATTGCTAAAAATAGTCATTTTGATGTTAAAATTTATGATAATTTTTTATCATTTCTTAAAAAATAGCTGGCTAAAATATTGTGTATGTGCGTAATTATAATATTTTTGTACGATAATTTCACAAGTTAAGACTCTTTGAAAAACAGAGTTTTAGCTGCCGATTTCAAGTTTTAAAAGCCAAAATTAAAGTATTGCCCAAGAAATGCAATGCGGTTTTGTTTCTTTTAACGCCAAAAACAAATTTAATACCACGCCTTATATGATTAAAAAATTACTTTGTTTCGTTCGTTCTTTATTTATTGAAGATTTTATGTTTTCAGAAAATTTATCAAAAAACAGCAGAAAATGGATGTTTGTAATTGCTTTTTGTTTTATTACTGCAGTAAATTACGCACAGTGTAATGCATTTCCATCAGCCACAAAAACTGGAAATGATATCACTTTTTGTGTTGATAGTTCAACAGATATTTCAGTAGCCACTCAATCACAAAGCTATGTTACAGTAAATGTAATATCCGGCTTTACCTATGAATTTTCAATTCCAAACTCATGGAGTGGGGGAAACAATATTGAATATTTAGGTTTGTTTGATGATGCTAATAATAATTACATAACTCGTGACTATAGTGATAGCGGAGCGACAGTTGATTATGTCGCAACATTTTCAGGAAAAATTAAGGTTTTAGTATTACGTGGTACTAATTGTAATTCAGGAAGTACTTCTGCTATTACTTTAAGACTTCAGCAAACGGGAATAGGTAATAATTACGATAATCAAACAACCGCAGGAAACGATACATGGAGAGGCCATGTTTATAATTGGACTGGTGGAGCTCCTCCAGGTGGTACACCTTCTCCTCCTTCTATAGCAAATACAGATCCTTTTGCAAGTGCTCAATACGTAGGTTATTATGATTTCAACTTTGAGGCTTTAAATGAAAGTTTTGGAGGTACTGCTAATTGCTTTAATGTTTATTCAAATGGCTCTGTACGAACAAAAATTAATACAGAACTTTTTGCGGTTAGATATCGAATGATAACATCAAAGAGTGGTTGTTATTTAGTTACAATTTCAGGCGATGATGGAGTTAGATTGTATCTTAATGGAGCATTGGTTATAGACAGATGGAAAGAACAGGCTATAACTAATTATCCTAATGTATTAGTTAATTTGAATCCAAATGATGAGTTGGTATTAGATTATTATGAGAATCAAACCAATAATACAGTCATTTTCGGGATAAAACCATTTGATATATCAACAAATACAATCACGCCGGCAACAAGCACTATCTGTCGCGGTACTTCTATAGCATTAAATGGTTCAGACTATTTGATAAACGGTGCTGCAAATACATACTTAACATTTCAGTGGGAATCTTCTCCAGATAATTCAACATGGACAAATACAGGAGTTACAACTGAAGATTATAATGTAAGCCCAACGACTACTACGTATTACCGAAGAATAGTAAAGGCAGTTGCTGGATCTTGTTCGGTTACCAGTGCGTCAGTTGTTGTGAATGTTTCAACACCAACTCTTACTGGTGTTTCACAACCTAGCTCAGCTTGTACAGGTTCAGCAGCCACGATCCGTTTAACAGGTCTTTTGCCTGGAAAAACTTTTACTATTAATTATTCGATAGCTGGAACGGCACAGCCTGCTAAAACCGGAGTGGTTGCAGATGCTTCAGGAGTAGCAACCTTTACAACGCCAAACTTGACAGTTGCAAACAATAATCAAGTATTGTTGATTACTAGTATTACTACCACGAGTACCACACCAACGTGTTCGGCAACTTTTACAGGAATTTCAACAAATTTAAGTGTTAGTCCAGTTACGGTCTTAGGTACAATTTCTGGGAATCAAGTTATTTGTGCTAACAACTCTCCAGCTAACATCACATTAACAGGGAATACAGGAACTAT
>NZ_MUGV01000049.1:0-3212 GCF_002217275.1 Flavobacterium frigidimaris | reverse complement strand
AACCGCAAAGAGCGCAAAGAATTTTTTTTTCTTTGTGTTTGTAGTTGTCTTTATTAAGTTCGCAAAGCTGTGGGGTGTAACGTTGCGAGCTTTGCGTATCCCTTTGCGTGCTTTGCGGTAAGATTTTTAACCGCAAAGAGCGCAAAGAATTTTTTTCTTTGTGTTTGTGGTTGTCTTTATCAAGTTCGCAAAGCTGTGTGTTATAACTTGGCGAGTTTTGCGTATCCTTTTGCGTTCTTTGTGGTAAGATTTTTAACCGCAAAGAGCGCGAAGAATTTTTTTTCTTTGTGTTTGTGGTTGTCTTTATTAAGTTCGCAAAGCTGTGTGGTATAACTTTGCGAGTTTTGCGTAATTCTTTGCGTTCTTTGTGGTAAGATTTTTAACCGTAAAGAGCGCGAAGGCCGTTTTTCTTTGTGTTTACTGTTGTCTTTATCAAGTTCGCAAAGCTGTGTGTTATAACTTGGCGAGCTTTGCGTAGCTCTTTGTGTGCTTTGCGGTTAAATAGCAGTTGCTGCATAAAAGTTTTTTCTGAAAGTGGAAACAAATCTTTCACGGTCTATATTGGAATTTGGGATTTAAAAGTTGGAATTTCTTTTGAAAACAATACTTCCTTTTTGCCGTAGACTGCGTTAGGGATGGGAGCGGCATCCTTTTGCGATGCCCGAAACTTCTTTTCAAACCCAAAACTTCTATCGCAAAAGATATAGCGGACAGCCCGGCCCGGAGGGAAACGCCCAGATTATTCATATCCGGTTCCTTATTTTTTACTTCAAAAGAAGGTAGCAGCACCTCCTGATTTAGAAAAATAAGATTTTTTTGCCGTAGTTTTCTTAATTAAGAATACAGCAGACAGCCGGTCTACAGGGAAATATCAAAATAATTCTTTAAATAAATGATTGTTTATCTTAAAATCTTAATTATTGTAAAGTGCTAAATATCAGTAGTTAGGTCTTTTTTAAATATCTTTTAAAATTCATTATGATCAACATCTTTAATGAATTTGATTACTCCTTTCATAAATACTTGTTGATCATCCCACATTGCTAAATGACTTCCGTTTGGGCAATATAAAAAACGCCCTTTTTGAACTAATTTGCTTTGTTCTTCCATAGCTTTTGGATCCATTGTGTCATATTTTGCACCGATCATTAATGTTGGGATTTCGATTTCTTTTAAGCGGTTTTTTATATCCCATTTTGCTAAACGACCACTGATTCCGAACTCACTTGGTCCCTGCATCAAGGTGTAAATTTCTCCATTCATATGCTTGCTGGCTCTATTTAAACCATCAGGCCATTCTTTCAATCGGCATAAGTGCTCTTTGTAGAAATTGGGAATTAATAGTTCCATGTAACGAGGGTTATTAAAATCTTTTTTAGCTTCCAAAGTTCTGATTTCTGCAAGAATTTCTGGCTTCATTTGCTTTGCCAGTACTTCATCAGCATATTTTCCATATTCAGGAGCACTGGCTACCATATTGGAAATCAATAGTCCTTTTAGATTTTTTTGATATTTTAATGCATATTCCATTGCCAAAATTCCTCCCCAGGAATTTCCTAAGACGTAAAAATTATTGTTGTCAGCTCCAATGGCTTTACGCACTTGTTCTACCTCTTCTACAAATCGTTCAGTTGTCCATAAAGAGCTGTCTTTTGGCTGATCACTATAGTAAGAACCTAGTTGGTCATATTCGTAAAATTCAAAGCCTTCACGTTGGAAGAAAGTTTCAAAACATTCCATGTACTCATGTGTCATCGCCGGGCCTCCATGCAAAAGTAAGATCTTTATTTTAGGATTGTTTCCAAATCGCTTAGTCCATACTTTAAATTCACCAACGGGTGTTTTGATTGGAATCATTCGCACACCTGCAGATTCAACGGTATTTTTTTGATTGTATGTAAAATAATCCTGTAGTGTTTCTGATTGCGTTTCTTTTTTACATGAAATAGTTAAAAGAATCAGTGCTAAGAGAAAAATTGGTCGCATGTTTTCACAATTAAAAGGTTTATACTTTTGAATTTCATTGTGAACTAAAATACAAATAAAAAAGAAACCATTTACAAAACAGGAAGTGATGATGAGGCTTAGTTTTTTTTTAAAAGAAGAAAGAAGAAAGAAGAAAGAAGAAAGAAGAAAGAAAGAAGCAAGAGAAAAGAATATAGATTTATCCTCTTTCTTGCTTCTTGTTGGTACAACCCTATTATTTTTTGCCAGAGATTAAAAGTTTTCAGTCGCAATTTTCAGTCGCAGTGAAAAGCAAAACTGAAAACTGTGACTGAGACTGAAAACTTTTAGTAATGCCATCTCACAAAAGCTTCCATAGCCGCGTAAGTTGCCAAACCTAATTGTTGGTATAATGCTGCTGTTTCTGCATTTCTGTCTTCGGCTCTTTGCCAAAATTCCCTTGCATCGGTTCCCTGAAAAACAACACCGTCTTTTTGAGACTGGTGTTTGAAGATTCCGTGACGTTTTGCCAAAACCTGATCCGGGCTCATTGGTACTGCCATCTCCACTTCGTCAATTCCCCATTCCTGCCAAGCTCCACGGTACAACCACAACCAGCAATCATCCATAAACGATTTTGGTTTTAGAGCTTTTACCGCTTCAAAAATAGCATCCAGACATACTTTATGTGTTCCGTGCGGATCTGCCAAATCTCCTGCAGCATATATTTGGTGTGGTTTGATTTTTTTAATTAAATCCATTGTCAATTGAATATCTTCTTTGCCAAGTGGTTTTTTCTCAATTGTTCCGGTTTCATAAAATGGTAATTCCATAAAATGAATCTGATCATCTGTCAATCCAACAAAATGACTCGTTGCTCTTGCTTCTCCCTTTCTGATCAATCCTTTGATATAACGTACTTCCGGAATATCAATTTCACTGTTCTTTTTATTGGTCAAAAAAGTTTCTGCTTTTTGGTAGATATTATCTGCTTCGGCGCTTTTGATTCCGAATTTCTCGTTGTAATCAATCACAAATCTTGCAAAACGCAACGCTTCATCATCCGCGACAGCGATATTTCCTGAAGTTTGGTAGGCAACATGCACTTCATGCCCCTGTTCCTGCAAACGCATGAAAGTTCCTCCCATACTGATAATATCATCATCTGGATGCGGACTGAAAATCAACACACGTTTTTTAGCCGGTTCCGCTCTTTCCGGACGATTTGAATCATCTGAATTTGGTTTTCCGCCTGGCCATCCCGTGAT
>NZ_MUGV01000048.1:0-7390 GCF_002217275.1 Flavobacterium frigidimaris | reverse complement strand
ATGGCTGAGCATCATTATTTCTCTTTTATGTGGCAGTATACCGCCAAAGCCGTAATCGAGCCCGCTGATCAGGCGGCTGCCTTGAGCAAACATATAGGCGCAGAAGTTATTTTTACGTTTAAAGTCAACGGCATCCAGTTAATGTCTAAAGGTATCATAAACGGCGTTGAATCCGTTGACCGACACGGAAGTCCGGCGGGAATATTGGTTTCAGGCATCAGCCACACCGTTGTC
The DNA here is from genome assembly GCF_002217275.1 of Flavobacterium frigidimaris. Classification (NCBI taxonomy): domain Bacteria; kingdom Pseudomonadati; phylum Bacteroidota; class Flavobacteriia; order Flavobacteriales; family Flavobacteriaceae; genus Flavobacterium; species Flavobacterium frigidimaris. The sequence goes on along the minus strand of NZ_MUGV01000048.1, from coordinate 7,156 downwards.
ATTGATGATATGAAAAAATCCAGAATCTTTCTGGAAAAGAACCTTCAGGATATTGCATTGGAAATATTTTCAGAAGAAAGTTCCGGAGAATTTTATCAGCGCGAAGCCATTTTGCCCACTTTCACAAAACCCTTCAAATACAAACCACAGTACAACGAAACCAGTTTTGAATTCCTAAAACGATTAGCAACTCGTTACGGACAATGGTTTTATTTCGACGGCATGCGCATGCAATTCGGCCAAACCAAAACCAGCAAAGTAAAACTCATCAACGGTTCTTCGCTTCATCACTTTAAGATTCAGGCGAATTTGGTTTCGCATAAAACTTCTTTTGGCGGATACGACCCCAACAACGCGGCAAACATCAAAAACGCCTCCGAAAAAAGCACCAGCGGAAGTCAGGATCGTTTTGCAAAATCGGTTGGTTTCAATCAGGGATCAATTGCCCGTCAGGGTTTAAGCAATGGCGCGTATACCAACAACGCCCAAAACAAAGACGAAATCGACGAAATGGTCAAACTGCAAACCGCAGGCAGAGACGCCAACAGTATTTTTTACAGCGGTACCTCCTATTTACCAATCGGCGTAGGACAGGTTTTCACCATCCAAAACAAAACCGTAGAACACGAACTCGTAGCCATCGAAATAACCCACCACTCCGAAGTAAACGGAAACTACAGCTGCGAATTCAAAGCCATCCCCGCCGATGTCGCCGCACCACATTACACTGATGTTACCACTTTCGCAACCGCCGAAAGCCAGTCCGCCCTCGTAAAAGACAACAACGACCCCGAAGGTATGGGTCGCATAAAAGTCGATTTCTATTGGCCCGGCTGGGGAAATACGAGTGAATGGATGCGCGTAGTTCAACCCTACGCAGGAGCAGACAAAGGACTCTATTTCAGACCCGAAATTGGCGAGGAAGTCCGCATAGCTTTCGAAAGCAACAATGTCGATTGCCCTTATGTATCCGGAACCTATTACAACGGACAGGCAAAACCTGAATTCTTCGACTCTGATAACATGATAAAAGGCTGGAAACTAAGATTTGGCCAGTTATTCAAATTCATAGAAAAAGTAGGTATTTGGCTTTCTGACCCTAGTGGGAATGAGATTCATTTGGATGAGGAGGGTAAAAATATGACTTTGACAACTACCGAGACCTTGACTCTTAATTGTAAAAATTTAATTATCAATGCATCGGAGAATATTACTACGACTGCGGGGATGAATATTTTTGAAACGGCAACTTTTAATAAAACAACAAAAATTGGAGGCGTTTTAGGTACCAATATTGGCGGAGACAGAATATTATACGTTGCGGGAGACAGCCATAAACAAATTGATGGAGAGTATAATTCAGAAGTTAAAAAAGATAGAAATGTTGTATCAGAAAGCAAGATTATAACGCAAAGTCAATCCGGACATGAATTTCATAGTGAAAAGGAAATCAAGAATAATAGTAGCGAAAAAACAAGACAAAACTAAAAGACATGACCATCAGAACTATAAGCTATAACAGACAATTTCATGCTACGCACTTTTTAACTTTTATACTAACCAAAGAAAAATAAATCCTATGTCAGAATATATAAGAGTAAAAGGTAAAATTACCGAAAAAACCGGTGGAGTTTCAAGAGTATTTTCCAAAGAAGGAATAGAAATTAATTCAAACGGCCCTATTGATTATTTTGCTGAAAGTTACAGTTATGGAGACCCCGAAAAATATACGCCTAAGCAACCTGAAGACTCGGTAAATGTTTATATCGGAATGTTTTTTGACGGGACAGGAAATAATCGTTTTAACTCAGAGAAAACATATTACTCTAAGATTAACTCGAACGACGCCTATTATAAAGCAGATACTATACCCGAGAGTTATAAATTCATAAAAACTATTAGAGATAAAAAGCAACAAGAAGTTAATGTAGAAGTCAAAGTTGCTGATAGAGATAGTTATTGGAATCCTTATTCTAATATTGTAAAACTTTTCGATTTATACAAGGAAAAGAAAGATTATGAAAAAGATAAATCATCAGAAAATAGTGGGCATCCTGAATATGGTGATTACGTAATTCTTAAACAATATGTAGAAGGAATTGGCACCAAGCAGAATGAAGAAGATGACATTCTTGGTTCGGCATTTGGAAGAAACGATTGGGGAATATTGAGCCGTGCAGAAGAAGGAATTAAAAATATGGTCACAGATCATTTTAAAAACATTCCTGTTACAAAAAAAATAAACAAAATAGTTTTTGATGTATTTGGTTTTAGCCGCGGTGCCGCCGCCGCTAGGCATTTTTGTAATGAAATAAAAAAAGCGGCTGAGTATGGTAACGAAATGGTAAACGACCCTATGGATAAATTTCCTATGCCATCTGGCAAAGTAATCGTGAGAAAACATGCAGGAGGGTTACTGGGGGAACTATTAAAAAAAGCCGGATATAAACCTGTAAGACAAACTTATGAAATAGAAATTCGTTTTCTAGGTTTGTTTGATACTGTTGTGGGAGACATGATAGTTAAGGAAAACTTAGGTTACAAACTTTCTCTATTGCCAATCATTGGTCCTATTCCTGCAATAGTACAGGCAAGTTTGCAAACCATAAAAACAAGCCTAAAAGGCTTGGGTATCAAAAAAGTATTTCATATTACCGCTCAAAATGAGTGGAGAGAAAATTTTGCCCTTACCCCTACAGATGTTGGCTACACCTTTGGTATGCTGGGAGCACATTCAGACATTGGAGGTGGTTATGCCAATTTAGATCAATACAAATCTGTTGTAGATTTTTTTGATGTTCCTGTTAATGATTCTTCGATCTTAGAAGAAAAACAGAAAGTAAAAGAATTTTATACCCGAAATTATTTTTCTAAAGAAAAAACTGAAATTGCTTTGATTAATACTTATGACCATTATCAGGAAACTACTGCTAATCCGCTTATTGGCAAAAGTTTTCCTATATATGAAAGCAAAGAAATACAAAGACCTGCTGAATATTTACCTCCAAGAGATCGTCTCTATGACCCCACTAAAAAGCATGTTATAGAGGAGAAAAAACTCTCTGATCATTATATACTTGTCGATGAGCGAAAAATTTCAACCAAACACAGTTTAGTGGCCATGTATGTAATGCTTCAGAAAGCAATTGATCATGAAGTTCCCTTTTATAAAGATTACAAGCAAGCACCTGATGTAAAAAAAGATTTTGAATATGAAATGCCTACAGACGACAGCATACTAAATGAATATTTAACAAAAATGTTGGAGGAAAGTACAAAAGAAGGAAATGGTAACTACTCTATTCCTATCGAAATTTACAAGCATATTTGTAATAAACATGTGCATTTGTCAGCACATTATGGAGGTTTAGATGCTCTTTATTCTAAAACTGGCGATCACGCTACTTTAGGAAATTACGGTTTTATCAACCATCCGGTGCCCTATACAAAAGATGAAAATGGAATTATTAGTTACAAAAGAAAAATTTATGAAAATCGTTAGTTCTTTTTTTTTGTTTTTGAGCCTGTTTACAAGTTGTCAATCCCCACAAGAAAAGGCTAAAAAAGAGGAAAAGTTTGAGTGGAATGCAGGAATTTCAGCACCAAAAAATTATATAGCAACACCTTTTGTGGAGTACTTTTTTCAAGGGAAAGGTGTTGCAGGAGCATCGGCAAATGTTGGTATTAATCCAGGCTGGGGAATAAATAGTGGCGGCTATACAGCCGGAGAAATTTTTAAACCAGTTCCAGATAGTGTCCATGTGAAATGGAGATGTGGTTTTGATTTAATATCATACGAAGGTGGAGCTAAATTACCCAGAAAAAAAATACTCGAACTTTTTAAAAAAGGAGTTCTAAATCCTTTTACCAACAAAAAAGATGAGTACACAATGCTTCTAGCTGGTACAGCTCCAGGTGGTAATGTTACAATTTGGATGAAAGCGGGAGTTGTAGTTAGTGAAGTTTTAAGATTTAAAACTAAAAAAGTTAGTCAAGAGGGGCGATATGATCCTCATACAATTACTCTTTGGACATCTACAGGCCAGGAAGCAAAAGATATTTTAAATTATATTACTTTTCACGGCATTCCATATTCTGTTTGGGAAAAAGGAGAAAAAGAATATGATTATGATATTGCTTTTAGCAGCAAGGATACTACTAATTATGGTTATAATTTACATTTTTATGCAAAAGATGGTTCGTGGTTTTTATTAGATAAATTTAATTCGTTTGTTCCATGGGGGAAAACGAAAATAAAAACAAACCAAATCATTCAAACCAAATATAAAGTTCCCGTTCAATTAGACTTTCAATGGTACACAAATGAAGATAATTACAAAAACAGACAATGGTACAGCGGGAAAATAATATTACCACAAAACTTAGAAAATTTAATGAAGACGGGGCTTTATAAAAGGTTTCTGGTCAGTATTGAAAAAGATAATCATACAGATTGTGTAGAAGGAACTATTACATTAATTGGGAAGAATGAAAATAAAAAAATAATGAATTTTAAACTTGGCAGGTATGATTATAAATTAGAAAAACAATTATCACCGGAATATATTCTTCCAAAAGATTTTGTATTTCCAAAATGGGAAGGCAGAGAACCTTTGATAATTCCGGAAATTGAGTATTGGCAAGAAAAATAAAAGAAAAAATTATGAAAAAAATATTATATCTAGCTTCTTTAATGTTTTTTGCACATGCAATTATTTTAAATCTTCTTTTTGGGAAATTAGACTCTTACTCTCCAAAATACAATGGGGATACAGACCACAGTATACACTTTATCATTGCTCTTTTTTATACGTTTATTATATATACACTGTCAATTATTGTTGGTTTTATAGAACATAAAATGGAATTTGAATACAAAGAGGTTACACTATTCCTTGTTTATTTAAATTGCTTATTACAGTTTTATTTCTCAGCGTTTTCTGAATATAGTTTATTTTCAAGTCCTCAACGTTTTGATAATTCATCAATAATAATCATTGCAATTTATTTTGTTTTTGAATTATTTTTTTCTTTTTATGTGGTTAACAGATTGTATAAATCTAATTTTTCAAAAGATGATTCCCGCTGAAGCGACTGCCATAAGCAAACATATAGGGTTTGAAGTCATTTTTATGTTTAAAGTCAACGGCATCCAATTAATGTCTAAAGGGCATCGCTTGACCTCCACGGAAGTCCGGCCGGAATATTGGTTTCGGGAATCAGCCACACCGTTGTCATTGATGACATGAAAAATCCAGAATCTTTCTCAAAAAGACCCCTCAGGATATTGCACTCGAAATTTTTTCAGAAGAAGTTCTAGAGAATTTTATGAGCTTGAAGAAAAGAAGAAAGTTGTCATAATCGCCTTGATTATCAAAAACATAATCAGGACTGTTTTATAATAAAATTTGATTTGAAATGAAAAAAATATTAAAATATTCGAGCCTTATATTAATTAAATATCATCCTTACAGCTTTATTTTATTCAATAAGCTCATTTAAAATTGGCAACCGAGCTGATATTATTGAATTTATGGGTATTGCATTTTTTTTCTTTTTACTATTTTTAGTTTCCATCATTTCGTATATAATATTGCATTATATCTTTTATCTGGATGACAAGGTGATTTTTATATTTACAAATGTTTTAATTGTCATTTTAATATTATGTACTCATAGTGAAAATTGGAGAAATCCATACTTACTAATATGTACTCCTGTTTACTTCATAATGCAATATACTTTTGTGGTATTAAACAGAAAAAAATAAAAAAAAGCAGATGATTATTACCAAAATACCTTGGTATTCAAATAATTACATTATTTAGGTGCGCAAAAATCTTTGATGATAATACAAGTGGTTTAAGGATTGCAATAAACGATGTATGGACCTATAAGGTTTACATTACACGACATAAAGTCAATGAGAACCATTTTGAGATAGGACTTGAATATGTTTATTACGATCATTTTGGACTAGATTTTCCGGATATTCATAAATATAACCAAGATATTTTTTATGCCTGGTTTGTTTTACAACATTTTAGAAATTATAAGCCATTCATTACAAAAATAGATATTGTAGGGGAGCTAAAAGGAATATTATGAAAAAAAACTTATTTATTATCATGATATTACTTTTGATTTCTTGCAATTATAAAAATATATCAATAGAGCCTATTGATCAAAGATTTAATGATCAAGGCTTGCAATTTCAGTACTATGAAATATCGGACTATAAAAATTTTTCTGAAGAAGATTTATTAAATAAATTAGAAAATTTTGTAAAGAACAAATACCCTATCAAAAAATATAAGGACAAAGAGGTATGTGTGTTTTTTTATAAAAAGTCAATATTAGAAAATTATAAAGATGATTTAAGTGAGATAATGGAAAAAGACCCGGATTTTGGAACAATTGGCAAATATCGAGGAAATCTAATTGCAAAAATAATTTATGGGAAAATTGATGAAAACAAAAAAAGTTATACTTGTGTTCTATTTGACAATAATGATAATCAAAAGATGATCAGAAAAAATACTGTTTTAATAAAATAATATCTGGCACCACAATGTATTCTATTTTAATGTTTGATTTAATCAAACAGTAAAATAGAATACTATCTAGAAAAAATAAGCCTTATTCAAAACCATATTTTGATTTTTTCGACATTTTTGGTCAAGATTATCCAAATATAGAAAAGTATGATAATGATATTTTTATAGTCTGGTTTATTTTACAACATTTCAGAGAATACAAACCATTTATAACAAAAACCTTTTTTACAACCAACTTTAAGAAATAAAATAAATGAATCTCAAATTATCACATCAAGAAAATATCAGTGTAATATTTTCAATTTTATTATTATTACTAGTAATTAATTATATCCAATTTGCCAACCTTCCATTCGGCGATTACTTTGAAGTATTTATATTCTGCCTATTACCATCCTTTATTAGTTGGTTTTTATATTATATTATATTTTAAACCATCTCTCTGTTTTTGTAAATAAAAAAAAATACCTCATTGTACCTGTTCTTTTTTTACTATCAATTATCGCTTTTTCTTTTGTGATTTTTGGTGTCTCATTCTTTTTATGAATTCCAGAATAAAAATATCATCAGGATTTTTTATGTTCAATCTGTTTTACAAC
>NZ_MUGV01000047.1:0-1725 GCF_002217275.1 Flavobacterium frigidimaris | reverse complement strand
ACACGTTCGTAGACATATTGAATTGACAGCCGTTTTGAAAGAGATTTCAAAACAAAAGAATAAAGAGTAAGATAATCGAGAGATTGATAAATGAACCGATAGAGACTGATTCGAATAACAATACGATCCGAAGCAATTCAGATCAACAATATACGATGAAGAGTTTGATCCTGGCTCAGGATGAACGCTAGCGGCAGGCTTAACACATGCAAGTCGAGGGGTAGAAGTCTTCGGACTTTGAGACCGGCGCACGGGTGCGTAACGCGTATGCAATCTACCTTTTACAGAGGGATAGCCCAGAGAAATTTGGATTAATACCTCATAGTATAATGACTCGGCATCGAGATATTATTAAAGTCACAACGGTAAAAGATGAGCATGCGTCCCATTAGCTAGTTGGTAAGGTAACGGCTTACCAAGGCTACGATGGGTAGGGGTCCTGAGAGGGAGATCCCCCACACTGGTACTGAGACACGGACCAGACTCCTACGGGAGGCAGCAGTGAGGAATATTGGACAATGGGCGCAAGCCTGATCCAGCCATGCCGCGTGCAGGATGACGGTCCTATGGATTGTAAACTGCTTTTATACGAGAAGAAACACTACTTCGTGAAGTAGCTTGACGGTATCGTAAGAATAAGGATCGGCTAACTCCGTGCCAGCAGCCGCGGTAATACGGAGGATCCAAGCGTTATCCGGAATCATTGGGTTTAAAGGGTCCGTAGGCGGTTTAATAAGTCAGTGGTGAAAGCCCATCGCTCAACGGTGGAACGGCCATTGATACTGTTAAACTTGAATTATTAGGAAGTAACTAGAATATGTAGTGTAGCGGTGAAATGCTTAGAGATTACATGGAATACCAATTGCGAAGGCAGGTTACTACTAATGGATTGACGCTGATGGACGAAAGCGTGGGTAGCGAACAGGATTAGATACCCTGGTAGTCCACGCCGTAAACGATGGATACTAGCTGTTGGAAGCAATTTCAGTGGCTAAGCGAAAGTGATAAGTATCCCACCTGGGGAGTACGTTCGCAAGAATGAAACTCAAAGGAATTGACGGGGGCCCGCACAAGCGGTGGAGCATGTGGTTTAATTCGATGATACGCGAGGAACCTTACCAAGGCTTAAATGTAGATTGACCGGTTTGGAAACAGATCTTTCGCAAGACAATTTACAAGGTGCTGCATGGTTGTCGTCAGCTCGTGCCGTGAGGTGTCAGGTTAAGTCCTATAACGAGCGCAACCCCTGTTGTTAGTTGCCAGCGAGTCATGTCGGGAACTCTAACAAGACTGCCAGTGCAAACTGTGAGGAAGGTGGGGATGACGTCAAATCATCACGGCCCTTACGCCTTGGGCTACACACGTGCTACAATGGCCGGTACAGAGAGCAGCCACTGGGCGACCAGGAGCGAATCTATAAAACCGGTCACAGTTCGGATCGGAGTCTGCAACTCGACTCCGTGAAGCTGGAATCGCTAGTAATCGGATATCAGCCATGATCCGGTGAATACGTTCCCGGGCCTTGTACACACCGCCCGTCAAGCCATGGAAGCTGGGGGTGCCTGAAGTCGGTGACCGCAAGGAGCTGCCTAGGGTAAAACTGGTAACTAGGGCTAAGTCGTAACAAGGTAGCCGTACCGGAAGGTGCGGCTGGAACACCTCCTTTCTAGAGCCCCAATTGTTAGTAGTAATACACGATGGGGAAAAAAGAAGAAGCTTTATAGG